>NZ_JADBTZ010000015.1:0-5415 GCF_020245885.1 Microcystis sp. M165S2
CAGGTGGTCAATTACCTAATTTTCAGGGAAAAAGTCCCGGAATTTTCCCCCCAATCACTCCAAGGGTCGGCACTTTTTGAGGGAAAAAAAGTCTAAAAACCTTGTTGGATAAGGTTTTTAGATTTATTCAGCAAACCCTAGTTAAGCTCTACTGAATTTAAACTGCCTATGGGGATTTTTAGTACAAATGCTCAGGCTTCCTCTCCCAACTCTGGCACTCCAGTGCAGTCTTAACGAGTAATTTAGATAAGTGGGTGGGTGGAATTAAATATAAGACGAACGTAGGTTGGGTTGAAGCATGAAACCCAACACCCCCAGGGATTACGAAGTGCGCTAACCCATCCGACAAATAATTGTGCTTCCCTACTTAGTCAACAGCTTATCAGTTATCAGTTGTGAGTTTTCAGTTCACCGACTACTTTTTGGGGCTAATTTTTTTGGGCTTTATTTGACTTGACCAGAGGGGGGTCGTAGGCGCACGGATTTTCCATTATTTATATAATATCATGTCAAGCCCTAGTTAGCAAGAGAAAATTTTTTAATTGGGAGCGAAAGATCGAAGGACGAAAACCCAGTACATCTATACCGAGATATTTTCAGAATGATAACGATTCTCACCGACTGTGATAAGATGAGAATCATAATCAGACTCAGTTAATCCGATGGGTAAAAATTTCCAGTTAACAGCGATCGCTTTAACAATGACTATAGCCAGCTTAACAGCTTGTAGTGGTCCCTCGGTCAAGGAAAAGGAAACAACGACACCCTTGCAGGTGACAGTCAGCATCGTACCGCAGGAATATTTTGTCAAACGCATCGGGGGTGATAGAGTCAGTGTCAATACCATGATTCAACCCGGGACAGATCCCCACACCTATGAACCAAAACCCGAACAATTAAAAACCACAGCCCAATCGCAAGCCTACTTTAAAATCGGTGTATCCTTAGAAGATGCTTGGAAAGATCGCTTAAACAGTGTTAACCAACAGATGTTAATCGTCGATACCAGTCAAGGAGTAGATAAAATCCCTTTGACAGCAGAACATAATCACGATCATGATCACAGCAAGGAAGAAAAACATCAAGCTGGAAAAAACACCCTAGATCCCCATATTTGGTTATCACCAAAACGAGTCAAAGCACAAGCAGAGACTATTTATCAAACCCTAGCACAACTCGATCCCGATCAGGAAACTATCTATCGGGCTAACTTGGAAAAATTCCGTCAGGAATTAGACGCATTAGATCAAGAAATTCGGCAAAACTTGGCAGGGATCAAAAACCAAAAATTTATGGTGTTTCATCCCGAATGGGGCTATTTTGCCCAAGATTACGGTTTAGAGATGATTGCGATCGAAATCGAAGGCAATGAACCGAGTGCTGCCCAGTTAAGTCAACTAATCAAACAGGCAAAAAAAGAGAATATTAAAGTTATTTTTACTCAACCAGAATTTAGCCAGAAAAGTGCCGAAACTATTGCTAGGGAAATTGGGGGACAGGTAATCCCTATTAGTGCCTTTGCTCAAAATTGGAGTGAAAACCTGCGACAAGTTTCCCAAAAAATGGCCACAGTTTTAAATCAGTAATTGCTTGTATATGTCAACGATCATTACCATTAGTAATCTCTGGGCCGGCTACGAACAGGAACCCATCCTCGAAGATATTAATTTAACCATTCAGGAATTGGATTTTCTGGGAATTATCGGCCCGAATGGAGGGGGAAAAACTACCCTCCTCAAGGTTTTACTGGGATTAATTAAACCTTGGCGTGGAGAAGTCAGTATTTTGGGGCAAAGTGTCCAAAAAGGTCGGGAATTAGTCGGTTATGTGCCTCAGTTTGTCGAATGCGATCGCTCATTTCCCATCACTGTGGGTGAGGTGGTGAAAATGGGGAGATTGAGCAGCAAAAAACTCTGGCAAGGCTATAGTAAAAAAGATGAGGTAAGGGTAGATAAAGCTTTAGATAGTGTGGGAATGTTAGCGTTGAAAAAAAGGTCGATTGCTGAACTTTCGGGAGGACAGCGCCAACGGGTTTATATCGCTCGCGCTTTAGCGGTAGAACCCCGTCTCTTGATTTTAGATGAACCCACTGCCAGTGTCGATCCCCAAATGCGTGCTAGTATTTTTTCCCTGTTGCAAGAATTGAATGAGTGGATGACTATTTTAATTATTTCCCACGATCTGGGAACCCTATCTACCTATGTTAAATCGATCGGTTGTCTCAATCGTCGTCTCTATTATCACGGCCAAAAATCTCTCACTGCCGCTATGCTAGAACAAGTGTATTGCTAAAAGTTTTCTCCCTTTCTACTGTCAAAACCCTTGACAAATCCCGAAACTTGACATATACTTATATATATAACGGGAATCCGTGCCTGCCTACAGACCCTCTTTTTTCAGGTCAAATAAGCGCAAGGAATAAAGAAGACAGGGGATGACAATTAAAGACTTATACGAACAAGACTATCTTGCTTGGTTAGAAGAAACGGCCAAACAACTGCGACAAAGACAGACAGATGTATTAGATTGGGAACATCTCAGGGAAGAAATCGAAGCTTTGGGGAATGAACAGAGACATAAAGTAGATAGTTATCTCCTGCAATTACTCATTCATCTGCTTCTCTACCAATACTGGCCGGAGGAACGAGAAAGATGTGCGAAGGGATGGCAGGACGAAATCGGTAACTTTCGGGTGGAATTAGAACTTTTATTGGAGTCAAAAACCCTTTATAACTATTTTTTAACCAGAATCGCCGTTATTTACCCCAAAGCAGTGAAGCGAGTCCGACAAAAAAGCGAATTGCCGGCCGCTATCTTTGCCGAAAGCTGCCCCTATAGTCCCGAACAAATCCTCGATTCCGATTTTCTACCCTGAAATTCCGGCAGATTTTTTCAGAAAAACCCTTGACAAATACCCGCACTTGACAGATACTTATATATAGAATGGGAATCCGTGCCTGCCTGCGACCCCTCTTTTTTCAGGTTAAATAAGCGTCAAGAAAATAAAAACCTGATACCTGACCACTACTAAAGACTTATACGAACAGGACTATCTTGCTTGGTTAGAAGAAACGGCCAAACAACTGCGACAAAGACATACAGATGTATTGGATTGGGGAACCAACAGAGACAAAAATTATTATTATTAGTTGTAAATTTCATTATGACTAGGCTCAATGTAATCGCTGTTATCTTGTTGATTAAACTTTAAAATTGTCATTGCTTGGGATAGGAACGCCAAGGGCGATCGCTTACAATAGGGGGCAAACTTTTAGAAAGCAACCTTTATTACTATTCTTACTCATGCCCACTCTATCAAGCTTCTATGGAATAAAAATCACCATGAACTATAACGATCACAATCCGCCTCATATCAAGATTATGAAGCGGTTATAATGATTCACACAGGTGAAGTTTGTGGTCAAATGCCCAAAAGAGGACTAAATTTAATATGGGAGTGGCTTGATCTACACCAATCTGAACTATTGGAGAACTGGGAAAATGCGCGTCAAAGAAAACCTCTTAACAGAATCGATCCCCTTCCCTAAAAAGGAGCTATTTCTTCATGTTATCTGTGTGGAATATCTGGATAAGTATCAATTAAAGCTAACCTTTAATAATGGAATAGAAGGGATTGTAGATTTAGAACAAGAATTGTATGGAGAAATCTTTGAACCCTTAAAAGATCAAAGCTTATTTCAAAAAGTATATGTAAATAGTCGGACAATAGAATGGCCAAACGGAGCAGACTTTGCCCCTGAATTTTTATTTGAAATTGCTCTCGACAAGCAACCAGTTAGTATGGTCGGTGATCCTGTAGGGTACGCTAGTGAAATGTAACGTACCAAATTGTTTTCTTAACAATAATTATCTGATTTGCGATTATTTTGGACTTTAGTGCGATCAGGTTTTCTTCTCATGGTGTGATCGCTTGTTGATGAGGAGGGGCGATCGCTAATTGCCGTGTTGACTTAAAAAATAGTTACTTAACGCGCTTTTTTGCTTTTAATCATGACGAATTTGTAATTATTCTGCGTTACGCTAACACATCCTAGCGTGCTACTATTCTGGTCAGTAATTCTTTACAGTAACCAGACGCAATCGATGATTCAGACGGAGCAACAGTTTCCCAGTGTCGGTAGTCAGACAAAGGGACTTTTGGTTAATGCCGATGGTTCTGTAGATATCTATTTCAGGCCGAAACCGCCTACTGGCAAGGAGAATAATTGGGTACAGACGATTCCGGGCACGGGTTGGAATACGATTCTTCGGCTTTATGGCCCGCTTGAGCCTTGGTTTGACAAGACTTGGCGACCAGGGGAAATCGAGTTATTGAAATAGTTCTATCCAGAATTTTTCTTGATCGCCGATCTGTAGATTAGATTGAGGTGGTAAGATTAAGCCTTAACTTTTTTCTCTCTAATAAAATCAGCGATCGCACTTTGTCAGAGAGAATGATTGCAGTAACTCGACAATGAGGTTATTATTCCTCGTAGTTGCTTTGCGTTCCTTAACCCAACCCAAAAGATTGGCGATCGCAATCAAGGGGATTCTTTTGAGGACGCAATCGCAAACATCACAGAAGCGGTCAAATTATATCTTGAAAATTTACGCGCTGATAATCCTGTCAATTTATGAAAACCCTGAAAATTTAAATTTTTGAATCGGAGAGTTATATTAATGATTAAAGTATCTATTTTTAATCTCAATATTCTGTTAGGCTTGTTAACGGCTTATCTTAATATAAATGTAATTGTACCAGTTGTAGCACAAAAAATTGAGGGTGAAACTTCTACCGAAACTTCTTCTCATAAAGTAAGAGGTAATAGTTGTGTCAATTTTCGAGCGGAACCATCAATAAATGCCAAGATTATTCATTGTTTGAAATCAGGTACTTATATTGACGTTGTTCGGATTCCACCTACAGGAAAGTTTGCTTGGAGTAAAGATGAAGCAGATCGTCTTTGGTATTTGGTATTTGATCAAGATACTAAACTCCCAGGATGGGTGATGCCTGACTGTATTGATATTTTTGAAGAAACAAGTTCAACAAGTTGCGCTGATTATGGTTCTAGTCTTCCTACTCCTTATCCACCCGAATCTTTAGGAAATCTAGATTACTACCAGTTCCGTTACGACGATTTCATTAAAAGAAATCCTGGCAAAGAAGCACCAGATTATTACTTAGGATTTGGAGATAAATATCTGAATATATTTGTGAAGGATACATCTCCTGCTCTTACTGCAAAAGGACAGCAATTTATCAAAGAAGTCGGTAAAGCTTTACAACAGAAAATAGAAGATAAATTAGTCGCTAATCCTGATGCTTTTGGAGAATTAGAGCTTAATCCCGATTCCTTCCGTAAATTTGCTTATGGAACACATCCAGATGCTTACTGTGAATCAGGCTGGGGA
>NZ_JADBTZ010000150.1:0-7601 GCF_020245885.1 Microcystis sp. M165S2
AAAAACGCTTAATTGCTTAAGTCTGACACTTTCGACCCGTCCGTTTTCAGTGTCCGAATGCCGGACGGCCACTTTGAACAAGTCGAAAAAATCTCATGTTCCACCTTATTTCCTAGAAAGTTTTACTCGTTCAAGGCCGACTTTGAAGTCTTTTCTGAACGAAACCCCCTACTATCTGTGGTCAAGGTTCAGTTTTTAGCTTGGTTATCGCTTTTTCCATTGTAGCTTAAAGCCGTCCTCAAAGGACGGGGTTTTAACCCAAATTTTCGATAAACCGATAAAAAACTATCAAATAACCAAAAATTACGAAAACCGGGCAAATAAATCCAAGTCAGTCCTAAGCCCGTCATTACCTGCAACAATAAAGCAGATAACCCAAAACCCTCAAAATATTGCTCAAATTGACGAATTCGGTCTGGTTCTCGGTTTTTGAGGGCCTGGGGTAGAACGGTGACTGCCAGCAATAAATGTCCACCGGCCCAGACGGTCGCCCCTAGGCTGTGGAGAATTACTAAAATTTTGAACAACATGGGTTTCTCTTGGTCATGATTTGCTAACTTATAGTCCTTGGCTCGGCTATTTCCGAGTATTCAGTAACAATAGATACAGAAAAAATCCTGATATCTTCTCCTTACTAAAAAATATGGATTTAATTTTATGTCATCAAACGGCGGATTTTGACGCTTTGGGGGCAGCGGTGGGTTTATCGTTGCTGAAAGCGGGTAGTCGCATTTTGTTAACGGGGGGAGCGCACCCGACGGTGAGGGAATTTTTGGCCCTGCATCGGGATGAATTCGCTTTAATTGAACTGCGTAGTGTCAATCCAGCCTGTATTCGCTCTTTAATTATCGTTGATAATCAGTGGCGGGAGCGTCTGGGAAAAGCTTCCCAGTGGCTCGATTTAGGGCATTTACAGGCGATCGAATTGTATGATCATCATTTGGATAGTGAAAGCGATATTCATGCCTCTAGCGTCCATTTAGAAGCAGTGGGAGCCACCACGACTTTAATTGTAGAAGCTTTACAAAAAGCCGACATTAAACCAAACTCGATGGAAGCGACGGTAATGGCACTCGGTATTCACGTTGACACGGGTTCCCTGACTTTTGCCGGTAGTACCCCCAGGGATGCCTATGCTTTGGCTTGGTTAATGACCTGTGCTGCTAACATTAAAACGATCGCCCAATACTGTCAACCGAGTTTTTCCCCGCGCTTACAGGAGTTATTTAGCCTTGCTTGGGAAAATCTAGAGATTAAAACGATCCATGACCGTAAAATCGCCCACGTTCTCCTCCATACTGCCGATTTTATCCCCGGTTTGTCTAGTGTGGCCGAGCGCCTACTGGAATTATCCGATAGTGATGCGCTCCTTTTCGGCCATAGTTATAGTAAAGACGAGGAAGATAAGTCCCGACAGCGTTTAACTGTGATTGGTCGCTCTAGAATCGATGGGGTGAATCTATATCGGCTTTTTTCCCCCTATAACGGCGGTGGTCATGCTCAGGCCGCTTCGGTGAGTTTTCGCGATGTTCAGCCAGTTCAACAGTTAAACCAACTGCTAGGGGACTTAATTGCCCAAATTCCACCTTCTCCTACTGCTAGGGACTTAATGTCTTCTCCGGTGCGAACAATTCGTCCCGATACTTCCATATCTCAAGCCGAGCGCATCCTTTTCCGTTACGGCCATTCGGGGTTATCGGTGGTAGATGAGCAGGATCGCTTAGTTGGGGTGATTTCTCGTCGTGACCTCGATTTAGCTCTGCATCACGGCTTTTCTCGCTCTCCTGTGAAGGGATACATGACTTGTAATCCGAAAACTATTACCCCCGACACTTCCCTTCAGGAAATCGAGTCGCTGATGGTAACGTACGATTTGGGGCGTTTACCTGTACTAGAAAACGGGCAGTTAGTCGGTATCGTCACTCGTACAGATGTATTAAGACAGATCCATCAAAATGAGCGGGTGCGTTTTGAAGGGTTTGCTTTGGTTTCCTGTCTTTTACCGGCGATTAAAGAGCGTTTAGAGCCGATTTTATGGTCATTCCTGCAAGCTGCCGCCGCTGCCGCTCAAAAACGCGGTTGGCATCTCTATCTGGTTGGGGGTGCGGTGCGCGATTTATTGTTAGCGACAGAAAGGGATACTTTATTGTTACAGGATATCGATTTAGTTGTGGATGGCTGCCATCGCGCCGCCGATGTGGGTGCGGGGGTGGAATTGGCTAATTGTTTACAGGAAATTTATCCGGAGGCCCGGTTATCGATTCACGGGGAATTTCAGACGGCGGCTTTGTTATGGCACAAAGATGAGCGTTTTGGCTCGTTATGGGTGGATATCGCCACGGCACGCACGGAATTCTATCCCTATCCTGCCAGCAATCCCCAAGTGGAGGCTAGTTCGATTCGACAGGATTTGTATAGAAGGGATTTTACGATTAATGCTCTGGCAATTCGCCTAACTTCGCCGAAAGAGGGGGAATTACTCGACTTTTTTGGCGGTATGTTGGATTTACGCGCCCAACAAATCCGGGTTTTACACGCTAATAGTTTTATCGAGGATCCGACGCGCATCTATCGAGCGGTGCGTTTTGCCACTCGGTTAGGATTTGTTATTGAACCCTTGACAGAAGGCTATATTAGGTATGCGATCGAAAGTGGAGTTTATGATCGCTCACGACAACAAAATCAGAATGCACCGGCTTTACAGTCCCGTTTAAAAGCGGAGTTGAATTATATTTTAGAGGCGGATTACTGGGAAAGTGCCTTAGAAAAGTTGGCCGATTTGGGGGCTTTGCACTGTTTACACGGGGATTTAAGTTTAAATCGGGCTTTATGGCGACAATTGCGCTGTCTCAGTTGTTGGTTAGATTGTTTAAGTCTGGAATTGCCGGTGAATGCTTGGTTAATGCGGTTGGAATTATTAATCGCTTCTCTGGCTATGGGGGAAAGAATAGCGATCACTAATAATTTACAATTGCCCAAAGATAGTGGGGAGCGTTTACAAAAACTAGAAGTTATGGAAAGGGAGATTAGCAATAATTTTGCTTATGATCGACCCGTTAGTCAAATTGTCAGCTTTTTCAACGGTTATAAGGTTCCTAGTTTGTTACTGGTGGCGGTGAGGAGTGAGACTAGGATGCGGGCTTTAATCTGGCAATATTTAACTAAATGGTCGCAGATCGAGGCTCCTATCGACGGCAATGACCTAAAAGCTTTGGGTTATCAACCAGGCCCCCAGTTTAAATCGTTACTTGCGGCAGTCTTGGGGGCGACTTTAGATGGAATAGTCAGCAATAAAAGCGAGGCTATGGCTTTTATTGCTAGATTAACTAAGTCAGCAGATTAGGTATCGGCTGCCCCTTCATTTTCCGAAGATTGTCTTTGATCGCTGGAATAACCGCCTCTACCTCCTCTGGTGGTGGTACGATTAGAGGCGGCCCGGAATTGACGAGCGTAGGCGCGGTTGCGTTCAGCTTTTTCTTTTTTCAAATTACGACGTTTAGCCACAAGAATCTCCTTGGGATAATAGATAGACAAGCGGGGAAACGAGCGCTCGCCTCCCCTATTGACATTGACACTCTCCACCCTAAAAGTGCGGAGATTCTTGGGCTGAATCCTGCCTCCACTAGCAACGCTAATTTTGGTCTTACAGTTTCATGTCTAGTCCGACTACACCTATAAGGCAAGCACTCTTATGGACTACTCCCCAAGCGTAAATTTCTGTGTGTCCCACAGTATTTAATTGTTTTGCGTTCTTACAGCTTGGACTTAATTGAACACCATTGACTGTTAGAAATTTTGAGATCACGGAGTAGGACGTTTAACCTATTTCCTCACGTTCTCACGCTCGGAACCACCCACAAACATCCTACCACAAAGCCGTCCTAAAAGGACGGGGTTTTCAACCCAAATTTCCGATAACCTAGAATGGTTACGATTGGGGATTAGTAGCGACGATCTTGGCTGCGATCACCGCCAGAAAAGGAAGATTTGGGTTCTCTTTCGCGAGCTTGATTGACTTTTAATTCTCGTCCCATCCATTGAGCGCCGTCAAGAGCGGCAATAGCCTTCGCTTCTTGCTCTGGGGTTTCCATTTCCACGAAAGCGAACCCGCGTTTTCTTTTCGTTTCCCGATCCATGGGGAGGTGAACGCGCTTGATTTTACCATATTCGGTAAAAACTTCCGCTACATCCTCTTGGTCAACCTCGAAAGGGAGATTACCAACATAAATTGACATAAAACCTATCCTTGCACAGATAAAAACAACAGATTTGTAGAGAACCAAGATTTCGGGAACTAGCTGAACCAATACTAAACAGAAATGCTTTGACCATTAATACTGACAACGAGCCGCAGTGCCGACTTTTATTCTCGATCTCCATCCTAGCACATAGCTATTAGCTTTGATTGATTCTGCCTCTCTCGCCACCTGAGCAGATAAACTAGATTAGAATGCTGCCCTATAAAATGCCCTAATTATGAGTTTATCCCCCCATCCGATCGAAACTGCCCTCAAAACCCTGGCAGCGAAAGCGGAAAATTCCATCGAACAAACAACAAACCTAGAAGACTTAGAACAGCTAAGGGTGAATTATCTCGGTAAGAAAGGAGAATTATCGCAGATTTTACGGGAAATGGGCAAATTAACCCCCGAAGAGAGACCGCGCCTCGGTGCGATCACTAATCAGGTAAAAGAATTAGTGCAATCGTTGCTGGAATCTCAGCGAGAAAGTCTAAATAATGCCCAAATTCAGGCGAAATTAGCGGCGGAAACCCTCGATGTCACCCTACCTGCTCTTAGCCGTTCTTTAGGGCGAATTCACCCCTTAAATAGCACAGTTGATCGCATGATCGATATTTTCGTCGGTCTGGGTTACAGCATCGCCACTGGGCCGCAGGTAGAAAGCGATTATTATAATTTTGAGGCTTTAAATATCCCTGCTGACCATCCGGCCCGGGATATGCAGGATACTTTTTTCTTGAGTGATGGTCGTTTATTGCGGACCCATACCTCCCCGGTGCAGATTCGCTACATGGAAAGTCACGAACCCCCGATTCGGATTGTGGCCCCGGGCCGCGTTTATCGTCGCGATACCGTTGATGCTACCCATTCCGCGGTTTTCCATCAAGTGGAATTATTAGCGGTGGACCAGGGATTAACTTTTACGGATTTGAAAGGAACAATTAAAGAATTTCTTAAGCAAATGTTTGGGGCCGATTTACCGGTTAAATTCCGCGCTTCCTACTTCCCTTTTACCGAACCCTCGGCCGAGGTAGATGTGCAGTGGAAAGGCAAATGGTTGGAGGTGATGGGCTGTGGTATGGTGGATCCCAATGTCTTAAAAGCAGTCGGTTATGACCCCCAAATCTATACGGGTTTTGCTGCTGGTTTTGGCGTGGAAAGATTTGCTATGGTATTACATGAGATAGACGATATTCGCCGTTGTTATAATAGCGATATCCGCTTTCTCCGCCAATTTTAGGGGGATAAACCCGATGGTCATGAGTGAAGATTTAACCAAAAAAAGACTCCTATCCGTGGCTTGTCATGCCTCGATCTTTTTGAGTGCTACGCTGGTATCGGTGGGAATTCCTTTAGCTATTTATTTCATTTCTGATGATGAAACAGTGAAGGAAAACGCCAAAGAAGCTTTAAACTTTCACCTGAATATGTGGTTATACTACCTAATTGCTGGGATTCTAATTTGGGTTTTAATCGGTTATTTGCTCTTAGCGATTCTTGGTGTGGTGAACATTGTTCTCCCCATTCTTGCTATCCTGCAAGTCTGGAAAGATGCTTATAAGGTTTTCCGTTATCCTTTTATTTTCCGGGTTCTGTAATTAATTATCGGGGTTGAAACCTGTTCAACCCTTTTTTAGTCCTATTCCCACTAGAAAAATAGCCTCTGGAGTTTAAGTAGTCATGCAAAATAAATTTCCTAGTGAAGATAGGCAAGAGGCAATAGGCAAAAGCTTTATCGAAATGTATAATTAATTTTGCTTAGGTACTTATGACTAAAATTGTCATCATCGGTGCGGGAATAGTGGGGGCCACCATTGCCTACGAATTAAGCGCCATCGAAGGATTAGAAATTACCCTCATCGATGAAAAAAAACCAGGACAAGGAGCAACTGGGGCAGCCCTAGGGATTTTAATGGGGATTATCAGCCATAAAACTAAAGGTAGAGCCTGGAAACTGCGGCAAGAAAGTTTAAAACGTTACGAAACCCTCCTTCCTGAGCTAGAATCCCTCACCGGACTGACTATTCCCTGTCACCGTGATGGTATTGTCCTACTGCGATCAAGTGCCGAAGACGAAGAAAATTGGCGCAAGTTAGCCCAAATCCGCCAAGAACAGGGATATTGTCTAGAAATATGGGATAAAGAGACTTTAACCCAAAAATGTCCCCAAGTGGCCAGCGATCATCTCCAGGGTGCTATCTATTCTCCCAGTGATCGTCAAATTAACCCGGCCGCGCTCACGGAGGCTCTCGTCGCTGCTGCGGCAAGAAGGGGGGTTAAATGTCAATTTGGGGTAAAAGTTGAAAATTTCGGGAAGACAGAGCTTCAAGGCTCTAATTTGAGGCAATGCACCCAGGTTTATAGTTCCAATGGTATAGAGGAAACCGACTTTTTGATTCTTTGTGCGGGAATTGGTTCTACTGCTTTAACCGCAACTCTTAGCCATCCAGTGGAAATCCGACCGGTTTTAGGGCAAGCTTTGCAGATAAAATTGACGCAACCTTTAGAAAGTTCCGATTTTAAGCCGATTTTAACGGGAAATGACCTGCATATTCTGCCTTTGGCCGGAGCGGAATACTGGATTGGGGCAACGGTGGAATTTATGGACGAAAAGGGCGAAATTATCCCCGATACTGCCCTATTAGAGCAAGTGTATCAACAGGCGATCGCTTTTTGTCCCTCTTTGGCCGCGGGTGCGATCGTGCGTACTTGGTCCGGTAAGCGACCGCGACCGGAGAAAAAATCCGCTCCCATCATCGAATATTTGCCCGGATACGATAACGTTATTCTGGCCACGGGACACTACCGCAACGGGGTTTTATTAGCCCCCGCTACCGCTAAAATGGTCAGGGAAATGTTAAGTGGTAATTTAGGTTTTGCTGAAAAAGTTTGTTGATGGAGTTAGGAGTCGGTCGTCAGTATTCTCCGAGTCAGGAGATTATTTTTATTTATTCTCCCCTCTCCCCTCTCTACAATAATTACTCGCAGCCAGAAATACGTTGAGTTAATATCATACTTTGTGCTTTTTGTCAAAAAAACTTTTTTTTTGCAATAAAACTACATAAAAAAAAGATCATCATTGCTGGTGAAATTGACTGATTTACCCGTCTTAATTAGGATCACCTTCTAGGTGTGGCAAGGGTTTCAACCATTGCTGCCCAAAAAAGCAAAGAATATCCCATTATGAAATTCAGTAAAAGCGCTGTAACCATCATAACATCGTTGTTAAATAAAAATCTTTCTCAATTAATTCTTAAGAATTTATAAATATTGCGGAATGTTAATTTAAATATTCTCAAGTTTTTGCAGTCAATAAATAATTTTTACTTATCTTTGTCGGAAAATAGAACTCCTGCAAAA
>NZ_JADBTZ010000151.1:0-9276 GCF_020245885.1 Microcystis sp. M165S2
CTTGAGGACGGATTCAAGAGTATAAGTAACGGTTTCGTTGGACATTTTGGTAAAATCCCTGGGAGTAATGATAGTACAATAATTTTATTTTAATCCTAAATCTGGTTATTAAAGACTGATTATCTATTGCCTCTCCTGATAAGTAGGGAGGCACAATTATTTGTAGGATGGGTTAGCGGTAGCGTAACCCTTGCAGGTGTTGGGTTTCATGCTTCAACCCAACCTACGTTCTGATTATCTATTGCCTCTCCTGATATGTAGCCTATACTCAACGGATATAGTATAACTATCTCTGCCATTACTTTTGAAAAATGCTATAAATTTCCTCGGCAATATTTCTGCTACCTCCGGACTCTCCCACTCTAATTTTGCCATTTTCTAAACATCTGTGTAAATAACGAGAATCTGCCAAAATATCGATAATTTTAACCGCGGCATTTTTAAATAAATTTACCTGGGTGGGTTTCTGTCCAATAGTTATCACCGATTCCCCTAATAAGCGCATTTGTGCCTCAGCAAAGGGGTAGGTAAATTGGGGACCAAATCCGGGTATTTGGATGACGGGTTTTCCTAATCCTACTGCTTGTTCTACTGCTGTCCCCGCCATGGCTAAACAAGCGTCACAATGGTGTAAAATATCGGCAAAAGCATCACGATAACAGCATAATAAAGCCCCATTTTTCTCTAATTTTCCCGCTCCTAAATAATGCCATCCTTCTTGTTTAGCTAAATTTTCTAAGTCGGTTTCTGTGATACTAGGAACGATAGCAGCCCGAAACTGCATCGGTTTAATTTTAACTATTTCCTCACAGACTTGTAACTGTAAAGCTAAATTACTCAAAGCTTCCGGTAAACGACTCCCCGCTAATAAAGCAATCATGGGAATTTGACTATCTAATTCTAAATCTTTACCCGTTGGTGTTAAGACATCCATAATCGGATAACCAGCAAAAATCGCTTTTTTAATCCCCCGATTTTGTAGGTCTGTTGCTGTATATTTATCCCTAGTGAAAACCCTTAAACAATTCTTGGATCTTAAACATAACTCTGTGAGTAAAGGTAATTTAATTGTGCCTTCGTAATAACTGGAAGTAGAAACAATAAAAGCCACAAAAGGACGACCGGTTAAAGAAGCGATCGCAATCGGCACGATATCCCCCACTGCTATCAATAAATCACAATCCTTGCTAACTTTAAAAGCTGCCTGAATTTGTTTAATAGTTAGACCGATTAATCCCGCACCAATATCCTTAATCCAATTAAAAAGATTGGTATAAATAATTCCCCCCGATGGCATAGTAGCAGTGGGGGCAATAATTGGTACGGGCAATTTTTGATAAGCTTTTCCCTCTCCCACAAAAGGCAAAGCAGCTATAGATAATTGAGGCTGAATTTTTTGTAATTCCCCCAGAATTAAACTAGCATTTAAGTCCTCACCATGACCATTACTAAGAAATAAAACCTGTTTAAGCATCGATTTGTTATCCTCTATATTCCCTTGCGGCCAAAGAAACGGCCACTGTCACCGATTTTGCTTCTATTTGCTTGCTTACTAGCAAAGTCTTGCCCATTTTTAAAGCGGCAGCTTCAGCGACGCTAGGGGTTCCCATTTCCTTGTTGACAATGGCCGAGGGATTGGGGACATTAATATCTCTCAACTCCTTGGCAGTAAAGGTTTTTAGAGGCAATCCTTTCTCTTGACAGTAGGCAATTAAACCCCGTTCATCAGCTTTGATGTCAAGGGTGGCAATACCAGCAATAGCGGCTAAAGAGAGGTGATAACGCTGAAAAATATCCCTAATTGCCCTATCTATGACTGCTTTCTCCGTCCCACGGATGCAACCTATTCCTAGCCATAATACTCGTCCATACCATTGGAGATGATCAATCCCAATTAAATCGATTGCGGGTGGGTGGAAAGCAGGGGAAGTGCTAGTCAACATCGGTGTTGCCTCTAATTGTCGCGGGATTAGGATTGCCAACGGGGAGAATCACCTTAAGGCTGTTTGCTATTTACACAAGACTACAATATTTTTACTGGTTGAAATTGTTCGCGTTCGTCTAGTTGCCAAGCTTGTAAATCGATCGCTCGTCCTGAAACTACGGAGACAATTAAATAAGTATATCCTGACCAGGCTAATTGGCGATCAATTTCCGAAGGAATGGCGGCATGATCGGGATGGGAATGATAGATACCAATAATTTCTAGCTGGTTTTCCCGCGCCGATTTTTGAGCTTGTAAAAGCACTTCTGGGGCCATACTAAAGCGGTTTCTCCTATTGCCAGACCAGTTATTTTCTGTTGCTTGCATGGTGATCACTTGGGCTGCTGTTTCGGTAATTTTTCCTAAGAGTAACCCACAACATTCTTCGGGATAGGTGGATTCTGCGTGGGTGAAAATGCGCTGGTAAATTTGTTCTGTAATCAGGAGCATAGTGGAAAATTTTCAAAACCTATTGATGTTAGTTTGCTTTGGCTATAGGGAACTTGAAAACTGACTGGATCTCAATTTTCGAGAAATATCTATAGGATATTTTGGACGCACGGGATGCGCCCCTACCATTGGCGCAATAATATTATTGTAGAGGCCAATTGCCTTCGCTCTCTTTTAATAACTTCTGCATCGCTGACTCAGGAATAACTTATTCTTGGCCAGTTCCGGCCAGTGTTAAATTGATTAATAGACTCTTTAACTTATCGTCCCCTAACCTTTGCCACTGAATTGATAAATGTCGATCGATTTTCGCAATCTTAATACACTTTGGGGTTCTATTTTAGTCGAAACATTGGCCCGTTTGGGATTGAAGATAGGGGTGGTTTCTCCCGGATCGCGATCGACTCCTTTAACGGTAGCCTTGGCAAGACATCCCCAGATTGAAACTATTCCCATCTTAGACGAGCGCTCGGCTGCCTTTTTTGCCTTGGGATTAGCCAAACAATTATATCAACCGGTGGTTTTAGTCTGCACTTCTGGCACTGCCACGGCTAATTTTTATCCCGCAGTCATTGAAGCAAAAGAAAGTCATGTCCCTTTATTAATTCTAACCGCCGATCGCCCCCCAGAATTGCGTCATGCTCATGCCGGTCAGACTATCGATCAAGTCAAACTCTACGGTAATTATCCAAATTGGCAAGCGGAAATTAGCTGTCCTAGTGCCAATATCGAGCGTTTACGCTATCTCCGTCAAACCATCATCCACGCGTGGTTGCGCTGTCTCGATCCTGTCCCCGGAGTGGTGCATCTGAACTTACCATTTCGGGATCCCCTCGCACCAACTCCCGATCTAGAAATTAACAATTTAGAGGCTAATTTTGACCAAGAGGCTTTTTTTAGCCATATATCTCGGCAAAATATGCCAATTAACCACTCACTTCTCCAAATTCCTTCTTTACCCCCCAAAGGAATTATCATTGCGGGATTAGCTTCCCCGCAAAACCCCGAAAGTTACTGTCAGGCGATCGCTAATTTAGCCCGATCGCAACAATATCCCGTCTTAGCGGAAGCTTTATCTCCTCTGCGAAACTATGCAGGGTTAAATCCCCATCTCATCACCACCTATGATTTATTATTGCGGAATCCTGCCATTAAAACCCAATTAACCCCCGATGTTGTCCTACAAATTGGCGAATTACCCACCAGCAAAGAATTACGGACCTGGTTAGAAGAAATCGACTGTCCGCGCTGGATTATCGATCCCCATCCCGATAATTACGATCCTCTACAGGGAAAAACCGGACATCTCAGGGGAAATATCGAGCAATTAGGGGATCTATTCCCAGATAAAACCGATAATAACCGAGAATATCGGCAATTATGGCAAAAATTAGACCAGCAAGCTAGATTAACTATCGATCGCCTTTTGGCAGCAGAAACTAAATTGATTGAAGGGAAAATCCCCTGGCTGCTTTCCCAATACCTCCCCCCCCAGACTCCGATCTTTATCTCTAATAGTATGCCTGTTCGCTATGCCGAGTTTTTTAACCCGCCTAGCGATCGCCAAATTCGTCCCTATTTTAATCGCGGGGCCAATGGCATCGACGGCAACCTCTCCACTGCGATAGGAATAGCTTATAAAAATGTTCCCAGCCTACTATTAACGGGAGATTTAGCCCTATTACACGACACAAATGGTTTTTTAATCAAAAATTATTTTGTTGGCTCCTTGACCATAATTTTAATCAATAACAAGGGGGGCGGCATTTTCCAACTGTTGCCGATCGCCAAATTTGACCCTCCCTTTGAAGAATTTTTTGCCACTCCCCAAAATATCGACTTTTGCCAACTCTGTCACACCTACGGTATCGATTACCATTTAATCAGCGATTGGACTGATTTTCAGCAAAAAATCGCAGTTTTGCCGGAATCAGGCATAAGATTACTAGAAATATCCTGCGATCGAGCTTTTAATACCCAATGGTTCCTCAGTAATTATGTGTAGGGTGTAGGGTGTGGGGTGTGGGGTGTGGGGAAGTGGGGAAGCTGCCTATTGCCTATTAATTCCCTTTTTGGAGAAAGTGAATACAATAGGTGGAAAGCGCGTTAAAAAAGTCCGATGAATCGACAAAGACGGCAAAAATCAAGACAATTTTCTCTCCCTAGATATTCTATCTTTCCCCCGGAACAATGGCGATCGGGAGTGACTTCTTTGGTGATTAGTTTGGTCTTGTCCCTACTGATTTTAAAACTGAATACCTCTAGTCTCTCCACTGCAACCATAAATATTTTTAATCCCTCCACTGTGGGGGAGAATTTAGCCGGTAAGAGTCTAGATGAGTCAGAAAAGCAGAAAATCGCCGAATTTTTGCAAATTACCCCGCCAGAAACCGAATTAACCCTCGATCGCACTCCTTTGTTTATTCTCCACGATACAGCTTGGAGTATGACTGCGGGTAACATCGAAGAACAGAAAAAATATGCTCGCGGTCCGATGAAATTGGGTCCCAATGTTTACATCCCCCGCAAAGCGAATTCCAGGGATAGAGATATTTTAGACTCGATCGCCCGGCCTTTTTTTGAACGTCACCGTCCCACTGCCACTTTTTATGAACAAGCGGCCGAAATGCTGCCCGCAGACACCAGAGATCAATTAGTGCGTCAACTGTGGCAACTTACCCCAGAAACTATCCGCGTCAAGGGTTTTGCACTTGCTTTAGAGGGTGTTCCTTTGAGTACGCGATCGGCGACTGAGTTAGAAAAAAGGGCGAGAATTTGGTTAAATACGCCTTCCGAAGCCGTCTTTAGGCGTTTAGTCAAAAAATATCCCACAAATTACTTTGATGGGGCAAAAACTACCGCATTATGGGCAACAGCAGCGATTTGTGATCAGGTATCTCACCCTAATTGCGATCGCTTGCGACCAGTTTTTGCCGAAAGAAATCGTCGGGTTATCTCCAGTGTTAACATTGAACTGGTGCAAGCGCCGGGATCCCACTGTTTGACCAAAGGACGCTTGCAACCCCTCCCCGGTTACAGTGATTTTCAATACCAACAAACGGCGAAATATTATCTCCTAGCAGCCTTACAAACGGGACAATTACCGCAAATTGTCAGCCATTTTGCCGTGGATAGTTTTCTGATTAATCAAGGAAAATATCCCCATTGTGACCCCCGGGGTTTTGATCTACAACGTCTCTACAATCTCATCAGTCAAGCTTTGGATTATGACCCCGGCACTGTTTATGGTATCGTTCCTCGTTACGGCACAAATATTAGCGCTGGTGATAATATTTGGTGGCATAATCGAGTTTTTGACCAAGCAAATTTACCCACAACTTTAAATTAGACCTGATCATTTAGAAATGTCCACTTCTCCCAAAGCTTCTAGATAGGTAATCGCTGCTTCTAAAGGAGAATCGTAGCCATAGGAAAACTCCTCAAACCAGCGTCCTTCCTCCGATTTAGCATCCAATTTATCTAACCATTGCTTGGCCTTTCTAGTTAAAGCTTCTCGCTTGCGCTGCTGTTTTAATGCCACTGCTTTTTCTTTTTCCGCTGCCTCTTGTTGTTGCCTTTCTTGGTTTTCTAAGGCTAAAGCTTTTAAAATCCCATCGGTAGCAGAATCGCCGGTATAATTAACCTTAAATTCGGACGGGGAACGCTCTTTTTCTTGACGAGAAGAAGGGGACGGTATCGGTTTTTCCTGATCCCGTTTCTGGTATTCTGCCTTCATTTGTGCCAGTAAATCTTCTATTTCTCCCATAATGATCAAGTTAAAAGTAAAAAGTTAAAAAGTGGGTTTCCTTATTTTTCCAAACGCACTACATACCATTGTAAATAACCCTCCTCACCCAGGTCTAACTCGCAGTAATTATCGCGCAGATAGAGAGCTTTTTCCTCAAGACTAGAGAATTTCGCCAATTGTCGGGGACAAATCTCCGGTTTTGCGGTGATTACATCTTTTAACTTATCCCGTAACTGGTCGGGAGTCTGGAATTGTTCAGGTTGATCGGCCTCAAGGACAAGAAAATAGTCCCCTTGATACATAATAGAATCGGGCATCGCTGTTTGATAGTCTCAGTAGGAAAATTTTTTGGCTATCTTTATCACTTTAACGCCTCAAAGCTCGATCGACACCACCACTATGACAGACCATCTCACCAATCCCTTTCTCAGTCTCCCTTACGAAAGCGCCATGCAGGACTTGGGAGACCACTACTATGATCAAGTCGCAGCCGCAGATTTTCCCCGTCATATCCTTCGTTTTCGCAATGATGCTTTATTACCTTTGGTGGAAATTCAGCCAGAATTAACCTTAGATGAGCATTTTATCGAGGCTTTTGGTAAATTTCAATCCCTGACACCTTTTTTGTCCCTGCGTTACCACGGTTATCAATTTGGCGAGTATAATCCTTTTTTAGGGGATGGTCGCGGTTTTCTCTACGGTCAAGTTAGGGGTATTGATGGCAAATTATACGATTTTGGTACGAAAGGATCGGGACGGACTCCCTATTCCCGTCATGCGGACGGTAGGTTAACTCTCAAGGGTGGAGTTAGAGAAGTCTTAGCTGGGGAAGCTTTACGCAGTTTAGGGGTGAATACCTCTCGCTGTCTGAGTTTGGTGGAAACGGGGGAAAATCTCTGGCGCGGTGATGAACCTTCCCCAACGCGATCTTCGGTGATGATTCGAGTTAGTAATTCTCATATTCGTTTCGGGACTTTTGAGCGTTTATTTCATATTAAACGTAGTGATTTAATTAAAAGACTCCTCGATCATGTGATTATTTATTATTATCCTGAAATCGATCCCCAAGATAGCGATCGCTATTTACAATTTTACGCCGCTTTGATTGAAAGAACCGCTAAATTAGCAGCCCAATGGATGGCCGCAGGTTTTTGTCATGGGGTTCTCAATACCGATAATATGTCAATTACTGGGGAAAGTTTCGATTATGGTCCCTACGCTTTTATTCCTTCCTATAACCCCCAATTTACGGCGGCCTATTTCGACTACGGTGGCCGTTATAGTTATGGCAATCAGCCTTTTATCTGTCGTTTAAATCTAGAGTTACTGCAATCTCCCCTGGCCATGGTCGTCTCCTTGTTAGAGTTAGATATGGCTTTGGCTAACTATGACCAGCATTACAATTTTTATTATCAAACAATGATGCTCAAAAAGTTAGGTTTTGAGGATATTTTTACTCCCGAATCCGCTTTACTGGTCAGCAAAACCGTGGAAGTTCTCCAAGAAACTGGCCTCGGTTATCACGACTTTTTCTATCAATTAAGTGAACAATTTAATTACGGTTGGCGAGAAAATAGTTCTCTAATTCTTGAAAATATGGATTTACCCAAAGCTGATTGGCAACGTTGGCGAGAATTATATAGTTTGGTCTTAAATCAATTACCCCCAGATTCCTTGTCTCAAATTGGCGACACTTTAAAGCATTATAATCCTAAAACCGCTTTACTTAGACCTCTCATCGAATCGGTTTGGGAAGCCATTACCTATGAAGATGATTGGCAACCTTTCCAAGAATTAGTGATAAAATTACAAAATAAACAGTAATTAAGTAATAAGTAGTGGTGCAAAATTAATTTCTTGGTTAGGAGAGGCAAGAGGTAGTTAGCTCTGATTTGCCTCTAGGTTTGCTTCAATACGATCTAATTGGG
The DNA here is from genome assembly GCF_020245885.1 of Microcystis sp. M165S2. Lineage (NCBI taxonomy): Bacteria > Bacillati > Cyanobacteriota > Cyanophyceae > Chroococcales > Microcystaceae > Microcystis > Microcystis sp. M165S2. The sequence continues at coordinate 8,111 of NZ_JADBTZ010000151.1, forward strand.
AACCTGGCCACCACATCCACTTACTCATCCTTAAATAGGGTCTGCTGAAAAAGTTTTTCGGTGGGGGTTGGGGGTTGGGGGTTGGGGGTTGGGGGTTGGGGTTTTACCCATTTTCAGGTGGTCAATTACCTAATTTTCAGGGAAAAAGTCCCTGAATTTTCCCCCCAATCACTCCAAGGGTCGGCACTTTTTGAGGTCAAAAAAGTCTAAAAACCTTGTTGGATAGGGTTTTTAGATTTATTCAGCAAACCTTAAATAAGTTGTTAGTGTCCTCATCCTAACAAATCCTGCGGATAACTTGATCACCTTTAATCAGGCGATCGCTTTTCTGAAAAAATAGGGAGAGGCGATCTCCCTCTGATCGGTATAGATTGATATAATTATCCTATGTTTATCCATAAGCGGAGTTGATAAGCCTAATCACTATAACTTTAACATATCAAGAGGGATAAGCAATTTGCGAAATTTTGTCTCGCTCCCGTCTTCCTAGAAAAGAACCGAGGCTTTAAAGAACATGACTGAACGACTTGAGCAGGCGATCGCCCAATTAAAAACCTTGTCAACCGATCAACAGGACGCGATCGCAGCCCTAATTTTGGCAGAACTCGAAGAAGAGCAGCGATGGAATGACTCCTTTACCCGCTCACCAAACTTGCTGGCTAAACTAGCAGCCGAAGCAATGGCAGAACATCGATCGGGTAAGACTCAAGAATTAGACCCGGAAACGTTGTGAAGTCTTGTACCACTGCTCGTTTTCGGCAGATGTTTGCTGATCTTCCAAAACCGATTCAAGAGCAGACTCGTAAAGTCTATCGGCAATTCAAAGAAGACCCAAGCTATCCCAGCTTGCGATTCAAGAAAGTCCATCCAAAGCTGCCCATCTATTCGAAGATTTTCTGTTTGAGTCAGGTTTAAGAACAAAGGCATGGGTCAACTGCAATTGCCGGCTTGATTCGATTCGCTATAATTAGGGTTTGCTGAATAAATCTAAAAACCTTATCCAACAAGGTTTTTAGACTTTTTTGACCTCAAAAAGTGCCGACCCTTGGAGTGATTGGGGGGAAAATTCCGGGACTTTTTCCCTGAAAATTAGGTAATTGACCACCTGAAAATGGGTAAAACCCCACACCCCACACCCCAACCCCCAACCCCCAACCCCCAACCCC
>NZ_JADBTZ010000152.1:0-13960 GCF_020245885.1 Microcystis sp. M165S2
AAACCTGTTACTAGGGAGAGATTGCTACGGGGGGATATTCGGTAGCAGTTAAATAATCATAATAAAAACCACAGAGGACACAGTAGCGGCTCTTGTCGGGTGCGTTAGTGATAGAGTAACACACCAATTTTCTTAAGATGCTGCGTTACGGTGCGATCATAGTTTAATTATTAACAAATTTCCTTTAAATACGCGCAAACACGCACCCTAAAAGCTACTTAACGGTGTTAATTCCCTACAAGAATTTAATTGGAAACACCTAATTCTTTTAGTCTATCCAGAGAGTTTTGATACCAGGTTTGATTATTTTGTTGTCGATGAAGTTGGGATGCTTGGCGAAAATCCTTAATTGCCTTTTCATTGTCATTTAATTCTTTGTATATTAAACCGCGATTATAGTAGGGAACAGCAAAGTCAGGATTGAGTTTAATTGCTTGATTGTAGTCGGCAATCGCCCCTTGTTTATCTCCTAAATTATACTTAGCCCATCCGCGATTATTGTAGGGAAAAGCAAAGTTGGGATTGAGTTTTATCGCTTGATTGTAGTCCGCAATCGCCCCTTGTTTATCTCCTAAATTATACTTAGCCCATCCGCGATTATTGTAGAAATCAGCATCATCAGGATTGATTTGAATTGCTTGATTGTAGTCCTTGATCGCTCCTAGTTTATCTCCTAAATTAGACTTAGCACTTCCGCGATCATAGTAGGCATTAGCATAGTCAGGATTGATTTGAATTGCTTGATTAAAGTCCTTGATAGCCCCTTGATTATCTCCTAAATTATACTTATCAACTCCATTATTATAGTAGGCTACAGCATCGTCAGAATTGAGTTTGATCGCTTGATTTTGATCCGCAATCGCCCCTTGATTATCTCCTAAATTATAATTGCCTATACTGTAAATTGCTAGTCCGATCACCCCCCCAAATACAATCATCCCAATGCCGTTATATAGCCATTTACGTCTAGTTATTCCTGATGGATTCTTAATTTTTCTCTGAGGAGGAGGTGAAACGGGGGGAGGTTGTACTACAGTTCTACTTGAAGGAGGATTATTCAACACTGTCAGAACTTCTGAAGCTGATTGATAGCGCTGACTAGACTTATCTTCTAACATCTTGTTGAGGAGATTCGCTAAAAAATCACTAATTGATCTTTTTTGCGATTTTAATACCGATTGCCATAACCATTTTCTCTCATCCACATCATAGACCAGATCAGGCAAATTACTGTTACTTTGGGGTAAACATCCTGTTAATAAACGGACACAGGTAGCAGCTAAACTATATAAATCACTAGCGGCGACTGCCCTGCCCATGATATGTTCAAAAGCAGCATAACCCGGAGTGTATAAACCCGTCCCCATTTGGGAGGTTTGCTCTTTAATTCCCCCAAAATCAATTAACATCAATTTACCATCACCCCGACGACGCATCAGGTTATCCGGTTTGATGTCACGATGGATCAATCCTTTAGAATGGAGATAGGCAAGGACTGGTAATAATTCCCGTAATATTTCCTTGATTTTCTGTTCACTAAATCTTCCTTCTCTTTGATATTCTTGAAGTAGGGTTTCTCCTTCAATAAATTCTTGCACTAAATAGAGAGAGTTTCCTGCCGAAAAGTAATCATAAACGGTGGGAATTTGTTCGTGTTTTAATTCGTCTAATTTTTCCGCTTCTCTTTGAAATAACTCCTTAGACTTCTCCAGAGCAGCTCCCTGCATTTGAGCAATAAATTTTTTAATAACCCGGGGTTTTTGATTAAAATTCAAGTCCTTAGCTTGATAAGTTCTCCCGAATGCACCTTCCCCTAAAACCCCGACAATGAGATAACGGCTATGAAAAGAATATGATTGGCTAGTTTGGCTTAAATTTCCGCCACATCCTTGACAATAGCTATAATGAGTCGGATTTTGAGGATGGGAACATTCGGGATTGAGACAGTAGAGGATACTCATAAATCATCTGGAGGAATTTGATTAAGTACCTAAAAAAAATTGATGATATCATTAAGAGAAGATGAGAGGAAAGAATGTAGGCTCCCTGAGTCGGTTACAAATCTGGTCAAAAAACCAAAATTAACAATCCGCCGTAACGCACCAATTATATCATTGATTCTACCTGAATATCAAACAGCAACTAGAAGCCTGTTCCCCGGCAGTGGAAGTTAGGGGTTGCTAACAGGGGGAACAGTGATGACAAAGCGGATGACAGTTCCGATAACTGCTGTTGCCAAGATGGTGATTAATGCCCAAATTTGGGCTTTCTGGGAGCCTTTAATCTCTTTTAAATCACCTTGTAAGGTGTTGAATTCTCCCTGTAATGCCTTGAGATCTCCCTTGACTTCGGCCTCGAATCTGACTTGAACAATCCTGATCTCTGTGACATCTTTCTGGAGCGCGTCTAGCTTCTGATTGGTCTCTTTAAGATTCTGATTAATCTGGTCTAGGATTTTTCCTAAATCGGTTTCGATGGTGGGGCCGCTCATGGGTTAGACTCCTAATTAATTGGTGCTGTTGTTTCTGACTTAGATTTCAGTGTTTGAACAAATTGTAAAACTTTTTGTTGCTTTTCTGGTGTCAGTTCTCGCCATTGTTCAAGTAGTTCTTCTTCTTTACCCATAAATACCTCGCTCTTCAATTATAAATTGTTTGGTTTTGAGCAAGGCTAATTGACCACAAAGCCACAGAGGACACAAAAATCATATCATTTTTGGTTTGCGGTGGACGTTGTAGAATAGAGAAAACCTACTACGCTGATAAATACCATGCCCTCGACCGCTATTACCACGATCATCAAGATGGTTGAGTCTCTGCCTGATGAGCTTCAAGAGCAGTTAGTAGAGTATGTTCGAGCTTATATTGCAGAAATTGAAGAAGAAAAACGATGGGATCAGTCTTTTAAACAGACGAAGAATAATCTAGTCGTAGCAGCTCGAAAAGCCAAAGAAGAGATTGCGGCAGGATTGTCCGCACCGATGGATTATGAGCAGCTATGAATTCCGCAACATTGCCTTCATTTTGGCAGAAGTATCGCAACTTGAAGCCAGCAGTCAAAGCCGGAGCCAGGAAAGCATATCGGTTATGGGTGGAGAATCCGTTTCATCCATCGTTACATTTTAAGTGTATTGACAGCGACGAAGATATTTGGTCAGTGCGTGTAACGAAGAGTCATCGAGCTTTGGGAGTGCTGTCAGGGGATACAGTGACCTGGTTTTGGATTGGCGATCATGATGAGTACGAAAAGTTTTATTCGTAAAACACAGGAACTACAAGCCTGTTCCACTCGAACTTTAAAAACCCCCTTGCCACTCTCCCGTACTTTTTAAACAGGATTTAGCATCACTCCCTCATAATGACATTGTTGATTTTTGTTGAGGATGTTGATGGTGATAACTTTAGCACTCCTAGGCTGTGTTAGCCGAGCGCCTAACGGACTAGAAATTACATGGCATAGCGACTTTTTTCGGAAGTATCAAAGTGAGCAAGCGTAATTTTTTGGGCGAGGAGAGAAGTTTTTTGCGGCAAAAAAACAGAACGTTGCCGGAAATATTCGCCAAAATATTGACGGTAGAGAGGACAACTGACTCGGCAAAACTTACCTTGTCGGTGAATCAGTCCGAGACTTTCTAGGTGAAAAGCTGCCATTAAATCAATTTCTATGTCTTTTTCTGCCATCACCACCTTAGCAAAGATAGCCGCTAAATTGCCTTTTAAGTATTGTAGATGTGAAAGTAACCGTTTAAGATGGTCTGCAAAAATATTACTTTCCTCCTCGATCGAAGTAGCTAAAATAGTTTCTAGGGTACAATTACCCCGAGCAATATGATAGCAAGCAAGACGAATTAAATAGGGATTACCCCCTAGAAATATCCGTAATTTTTCGTAGTCAAAATTCTGATCTAATCCCTGTCTTTGACTTAATTCTCGTACTTGTGCGCTGGTAAAATTGGGCAATTCGATCGGTAGGCCAAGACTAAAAGGAGATTGATAGGTATCTGAGGTTTTATCAAGCTCGTGTGCAGAGGAATAGGCAACAATTAAACGTAATTTTTGCCAGAGGGGTTTGTTTTTGCCTTCCTCGTGCCAGAGGTGCAGAATACTAAAAAATTCTTCCCTTAGCTGTGGATAGGATAAAAGATATTCAAGATCATCAAAGGCAATCACTAAAGGGCGATCAAGATGGGAGAGAATATGCTTTTCTAGATAGATTTTACAGTTAATTTTACCACCTAAGAATTCATCCCAATGCTGTGGGAGATGATTTTCTAAATCTAACTGGCGACTAATACTAACACAAAGCCAACGCAGCCAGTGATTTAAATCTTGAAAAATTGAGCTTTCTGCTAACCGAAAACTGAAATAAAGCGTATGGTATTGCTGTTGTTGTGCATAATTAATAATTCTAGTCATCAGGGAAGTTTTTCCCATTTTTCTGGCCGCGTTAATCCGGATAAGACTACCCCCGCGCAAGATCTCTTGATAACAAATCTGTTCTAGATTATTTCTGTTGATATAAAAGGGGGAATCGAGGGGTACTTGTCCCTCTGGTAACTCAGGCAATAGTTGAGGATTAATAGTATCAGTTTCTGGCAAGTTAGGACGATAATAATCGCTATTTTCTAGAGTTAAATTAAAAGCTTGAAAACAATGTTTCAGGGTTTGTTTATCCACTCCCGATTCACAAGCAAATACCTTCATCAGAGTATCTACCCCTAAAAGAGTTTTCTCGCTGAGGACTTCTAGGGTGAAACGATGACCGCGATTATCCCGATATTCCGCTTCTTGTTTGGCAGTAAGTATTTTTTCTAGTCCTGTGGGGGTAAGGACAACCCCGCGTCTGCGGCGCTGTTTTTCTGGTTTTTCCATGATAGTTTTTCCCTGTCCTGAACTCAAACTCTGCACCTCTACTAGAGGTTTTGAGTTTCCTATAGACTTCTCCTCAACAGGGAAACAATCAATTCCGTAATTTTACTGGTTTTGGTGGTTCTTCGTTACTTAGTCTGGTTCGATAGGGTGGCATAAATGGACTAAATCCTTATCTGGCAAGAGATTTGATTGATTAGTTCGCTCTAGATCGAAAACAATTAACAAAAATCGCCAAATGTCTTTCTCTATAAGAGTTTCATTGCTTATAACCCTGTACGTTGCATAAGACAAACCGAAGAACCGTTTTGGTTTAGCCATCGAGAAGGTAGGAAAAATAACCAGACCACTTATCGAAAATTTGGGTTAAAACCCCGTCGTTTTAGGACGGCTTTAAGCTACAATGGAAAAAGCGATAACCAAGCTAAAAACTGAACCTTGACCACAGATAGTAGGGGGTTTCGTTCAGAAAAGACTTCAAAGTCGGCCTTGAACGAGTAAAACTTTCTAGGAAATAAGGTTGAACATGAGATTTTTTTGACTTGTTCAAAGTGGCCGGAGGGCATTCGGACACTCAAAATGGGCGTGGAGAAAGTGTCAGACTTAAGCAATTAAGCGTTTTTCGCTATCTGCGTCAACCCCGTTGACGCGACCACCCTAAAAAAGTGGCGTGGTGAGGAATCGCCGTCCGTTTTACGGCGGCGAGGATGTCAATTCTGGGATAGGGATAAATCTTAGCCTACTTGCTGACGATAGCTATTCATTTCTAGGCTATCTTCCCCATAAAGATCCTCAATGTGTTGATGACAGCAATCGATCGCAAATTGCTCAAATTCTCTCGGTTCGATTTGATACATTTTGGCAAAAATATCCGGTTGAACACGACAAAATTCCGGTCTCTGGTCATAAATGGTACAGAGACGGGTTTGGCGATCGAAGTATATACACCAACCTTCTTCCCCCACCATGCTGAGATATTGACTTAATTGTGCGGGAGTCAGATATTCTTCTAAGTCAGGACGCTCGTCGGGATTTAGTTGACAACAAGCTCCACAATTTTTAATACATTTCCAATTGGCCATATAACCGGTGTGCCGCAATCAATTAATCCTCGGACCTACTGACTAGCTTACTAGCAATTAGTCCCAATTTTGCCTTTCCGCAGCAATTCCCCTCAATAGTTTTAATCTCAGCCGGCGATCAGGAGTGAAAGCTTGACGAGGTCAGGATTGAGAAAAATGGGCGTTGTAAGGGTCGAACTTACGGCATCCTGCTTGTAAGGCAGGCGCTCTACCACTGAGCTAAACGCCCGAATCATTTTTGCACTTTCTCAGCATAACATATATTTTTAAAAAAGTATATTATTTTTTTGAGCGAGTTGATTTTTTTCCGATGCCCTCTGGTCGAACTCACGATCGCATTACCCTAATTCTGCTGCCACCGATTGCGGGGGCGAGTTTTTTGGTCAGTGGCAGTGGTAACTTAACTCTGTTACTCTTGGCCAGTTATTTGTTTAGCGGATTTCTGTTTGGACCAGATCTTGACATCCACTCAGTACAATACAAACGTTGGGGTTATCTACGCTGGTTGTGGCTACCCTACCGTTCCATGATCCGTCATCGCGGTTGGTTATCCCACGGTTTATTGATCGGCACAGTCTTTCGGTTATTTTATCTTGGTAGTTTTCTTTTACTAGCGGCGATCATCATCATCCCGATCCTGCAAAGTTTCTGGGGTATAGACTGGGATTGGCGACTGTGGCCGCAGCAAGCGATCGCATTATGGCAACAGTATCCCCGGGTAGCAATCGCTATTTTCCTGGGTTTAGAATTAGGGGCGATGAGTCATAGTTGTAGTGATTGGATCGGATCGGCCTACAAACGTTCTCGAAAAGTGGCTCAAAAACCGGTAAAAAAGAAAAAACGTTAATAGTCCCCGTCCACAATTTCTAATTAGGGTCTGCGGCAAAAAGTTTTTCGGTGGGGGTTGGGGGTTGGGGGTTGGGGGTTGGGGGTTGGGGGTTGGGGTGTGGGGTTTTACCCATTTTCAGGTGGTCAATTACCTAATTTTCAGGGAAAAAGTACCTGAAGCCGATCACTCCCATATCTGGTACTTTTTGATTTCAAAAAAGCCTAAAAATATTATCCAACAAGATTTTTAGATTTATTCAGCAAACCCTAATTAGCCTTACTTTTATATTCTTGCCAAGTTTTCGGACTGATAAAGAGAGTTCCTTTTTCTTGCTGGTCGGGAAACTGGATATAATTTTTCTCTAAATAATCCTTGAGTTTTGATGATTGCAGAAATTCCTTTTCAAATCGATAGAGAAAAACCAAATCGGGCTGTCTTTTTTCGATAACTTCTAGGATAAAATCCCCATCAAGATTCTGATTGATAAATCTCTTTCTGGTGATGACAGCAGTTTCTGGGGGTGTTTTCAAGAAATATTGATATATGTAGTGAGGATTATCGGTTAACAGAAGTTTATCGGAGTTTTTAAATTTTTCAAACACAGCTTCTGCTAAAAGAGGTTTATACCTTTTATTAGCTTGAACGTAGGCATTAATTCCAGGATCACGATTGGTGATTATTCTTAAGGTATTAAAGAGAAATTGACCAGACAGGGAGAGAAAAATCAGCATTTTAAGTATTAATACTCGGGTTATTTGGCGATTTTGCTGAAATTCCCCGAGGCTATCAGTAATTTTTAACTGTTCGACAAATAAGGCAATTATCCAAACGGCAGGAATAATTAAATGGACATAATAATGAGTCCATATTGGGGCAACTGTGGCAAATCTAAATAGATTAGAACCTAACCAGACCAACGGCGGTAAAAGTGGTATTATATTGCGAGTAAAAACCATCGCTATAATAGCGATCACTGTGACGATCAGATAAATTGGTTCGTACTTTAGGGCGTTTTGTAAGAGAGTCAATAAGGTGAGATTTTCTTGAGCGAAACTAGCGGCAACACTGACATGAGATTTAATGATATTTGCGTAGGAAAAAGTAAAAATAGTCAGGGAACCCAAGACAAAGACTAAAACGACAGCGACTAACCAAATAACAATATCAATGATTCTTTTAATAAAACTATTCTGTTGATTAAGAAAAATAATTAAAGCTACAGTTGGGATGATAGTAATGCCTGAAAGTTTAATTTGCAGGGAAAAAACGAAAGCAATGGCACTGAGTAAATACAGCCCATACTTAAGCTTACCCGTGAATTGAAGGGCTTTAAAGATAATAAAAATACTTAAGATTGTAAAAAAAAGTGATGGTAATTCCCGCAACATTGTCGTTGACAGGTTAATATACACTGGACAGGTTGAGAGAATGAATACTGATAAACAAGAGGCTAATATTCCGCAATTAACTCTCAGAATTAGATAAAAAATTCCTAACATAATTGTGGACAAAGAAAGCACCATAATGCGCGCCGCATGGATAGTAAATCCTGTCACGCTTAACCAACCATTTAGTAAAAGAGATAAACCCGATAAATGATCGTGCCAAACTTGTTCGTAGAGACGATAACCTTGTTTAGTGACGTAGGCAAGTACCAGGGCCACCGCTTCATCAAAATTAAGGATATAGGGATAATGAAGCGGGACTTTCCAGAAAACAATCCCTAGAAAAAAAACTGCAATGGCAATTAATGCCATTAAATCAAAACGATAAGATTTCTTATTCATACACTTTTTCTGGACAAGAATTGCTGCGTATCTTATCACAGATCGAGACATCAATTATGGGTTAAAAAAGATACAAAGATTACTTTTCAGAACTACGCCCTAAATCTTTAGATCTATGATAGGCCGCCACTACTGCCTCGATAATAGTCGATCGAAAAGAGCCTTTTTCTAATTGTCTCACCCCAGCAATCGTGGTTCCCCCGGGGCTAGTGACGCGATCCTTTAATTCTCCCGGATGTATGGCCGATTCTTTTAATAGGGTTGCCGTCCCTAAAACTGTTTCTAGGGCCAATTGAGACGCGATCGCTCGCGGTAATCCGGCCGCCACACCACCATCGCTTAAAGCTTCCACCATCAAGGCCACAAATGCCGGGCCCGATCCCGATAATCCCGTTACCGCGTCCATCAAAGCTTCGGGAACTTCCACCACCGAACCGACGGCCGCAAAAATATCTCTGGCTACGGCCAGATGTTCCGGTTCCGCATGACGACCGGATGCGATCGCTGTAACCCCTTGTCCCACCGTGGCCGGGGTATTGGGCATCGTCCGGATCACGGGGCGATCGGGAAAGCCCATTTCTAAGCGATTGAGGGTAACTCCTGCTAAAATCGAGATAATCAAGGGTTTTTCGGGTATTCCCAGCAAACTATTCACTACTTGCTCTAAAATTTGCGGTTTTATCGCTAAGATTAACACCTCAGTTGCTCTAGCGGCTTCCCGGTTATCCTCACTGACTTGTACTCCGTAGGTATTAACCCAAAAGTTGCGCCGTTGGGATTGGGGTTCACTGACTAACACCGTTTCGGGACTATAAATATTTTTTTTTAATAAACGGCTGAGAATGGCCTCGGCCATGACTCCACCACCAATAATTCCTAAACGAATAGACACAGTATTATTTAAAGTAAAAAGTAAAAAGAAAAAAAGGCAGATTTAGAGATCTTACCCCCAAAAAAACGCATCCTCTCGAGAATCGATCGATTTCTAGCTTCGACAAACTTAACGAGAGGACTATGGGAGGATTCATTGAGCTAATCGACTGCTTTCGGCTCCCCAAGCAGGTGCGGGGGAAACGGGACGAGCCATTTTCGGGTTGTCGGTGATATCGTGAATAGTTCCGGAAAGGGTGCTAACTTTAACGCAGCTGGGGGTAAATAGGAAAATACTCTCACCGATGCGTTCTTGATGACCATCAATCGCGTAAGTGCCACCGGCGACAAAATCCACGGCTCTTTGTGCTTCTTCGGGATCCATGACGTTGAGGTTTAAAACCACCGATTTGCGTTCTCTCAGGGTTTGGATAACTTGGGGCATTTCCTCGAAGGAATGGGGCTCGATCACTACTACTTCTGCATTATTGTTGTTAATACCTGGCATACCGATCACGTTGCTTCTGTTGAGTCCCATAGATGTGGCTGTGCTGAGATTTAAAGGTTCGCGTTGACGACGATTGAGGGTATCTTCTTCTTCGTTTTGATCCCTATCTTGGGGGGAAGACTTTTCCCAGTTCATTTCTTCGTAGTCGGTTTCATCTTCGTCTTCCGGTTGTTCGGAGATGCCGACAAAATCTTTGAGTTTGGTAAAAATGTTGTTCACAGTCTAAGTGTCCTTCAAAAGATTTTTTAGGTGGTCTTGGCTAGAGTCGGGGTTATTTTAGTGGCCTTTAACAACTTTTGCTCTTACTTGGTACAGGGGAACTATTTTGTTAAGGGTTCGTCATTCTAGTCGTCTGGAGACAGAGGTTAGTTCCCTCTTTTCAGTTATCAGTTATCAGGGGATAGTTTTCAGGGATTGGGAAAAAGTCAATTCCTCATTTCTAACCACCGGTTTCTAGACTAGACGCTGTAATTTTAAGATATATTGTCACCGATTATTAAAATTTCTAGGGGTTTTTTCTGTAAATTTACGGAGATGGCTTAGTAGATGCGATCACCAAAGATGCTGGTTCCCACCCGGATCAAAGTGGCTCCAGCCTTGATGGCGAGAGGATAATCGTTAGACATCCCCATGGATAGATGAGGCAGGCATAAACTAGAGCTATTCTCGATTATTTGGGCTAAATCCCCGGTTTTTTCAAAGGCGGCTAACTTTTCCCCGGCGGATAATCCCTGGGGCAGAATTGTCATCAAACCTTGAATTTTTAGCTGTTTACAGTTGACTAAAGCGGGAATATCTGCTAGTAATTCGTCCGTGTCCCAACCGAACTTATCGGGATCGGGGACAACTTTCACCTGTAGCAAAACTTGGGGATTAATCTCTAATTCCGCCGCTAGGCGATCGAGTCTTTGGGCTAATTTTAAACTATCGAGGGAATGGATTAAATCAAAAGATTCTAGGACTTTGCGGGCTTTATTTGCCTGTAGATGCCCGATAAAGTGCCAATAAATATCTGGGAGGTCTTTTAGTTCTTGCTGCTTCGAGATTGCTTCCTGTAGCTTACTTTCAGCAAAATCTCTCACTCCTGCTTGGTAAGCTTGACGGATATAATCGCTCGATACCTGTTTACTGACAGCAATCAGGCGCGTGGAGGGGGGTAGGGTAAGACGGATTGACTCGATACGACTAGCGATCGTCATGAACTAGACTGAAAAGGTTTGTTGATAAGTTTGGTTGAGACTGTTAAATTCTTGCATATTACTGCGCCGTCGCAAATTCCGCAGCCGGTTTTCCACTAAAAGACGAGCATCGGAACGACTAATCGGATCGAACGAGACTTTTTTGGGTCCCACCGTCACCAGAAAAAAAAGACGTTGGGCATAAAGAGTGGTAAATAATTCCTGATGTTCTTCTAATAGACAGACTCTGTATAATAGACCGAAAGTGGGATGATTGAGATAGGTTTCGTTACTCATTCAAGCGATCGCTAAAGGAAAAGGATTGAGCGAACTAGAAAGTTTTTCAACAACAAAATCAAGCGGATGGCTCACAAACAACTGATTTTCCGGGTGTTTCCCCTAGCCTGATTTTACCAGAATCCTTCATTGACAACTAACGATGCCAGTCTATGTCATGATTTCCTGAGTTTTCACTTTTTCCCTGTTAACGTGGATACATCTCGGTGACAACTTGTCACCATCAGAAATTAGCTCGGCTGCAAAAATCAAAGATTTTCCCTTAGCTGAGGAGACTCCGAGACTCCGAGACAGGAGGATAAAAAAGACAATAGACAACTAAAATACCCATAAAAGCTAAGATTATATCAAATTTATCAGGTTTTTTAGATATTTTAACTCGATAGCGGCGATCGGTGAACTGAAAACTCACATCTGATCACTGATCACTGATAACTGATAACTGATCACTGAATCACTGATGAAATGCCCTAAGCTTGTATTAAGCCTTTTTTAACTTCAAATTCCTTTAACCTCAATCAATATGGATTTTTCTAGTCTTGTTGCCAGTCAGCTAAACGCCAGTGCTATCTGGCCCGAAGGAATCCTGATTATTACCCTGATGGTGATTTTAATCGGCGATTTAATTGTGGGACGGAGTGCCAGAAGTTGGCTGCCCTACGTTGCGATCGCTGGTCTGCTCGCTGCTGTGGTTGCTCTCTATTTTGCCTGGGATAATCCGAAACCAGTAGCCTTTTTAGGGGCTTTTGAGGGTGATAATCTCAGTATCGTCTTTAGGGCGATTATTGCTCTTTCTACCGCCTCCACAGTGCTGATGTCTGTCCGTTATGTGGAACAAGCGGGAACTTCCCTAGCGGAATTCCTGGCCATTATGCTCACCGCAACTCTCGGAGGAATGTTCCTATCTGGCGCTAGTGAATTGGTGATGATCTTCATCTCCCTAGAAATGCTCAGTATTTCCTCCTATCTAATGACCGGTTACATGAAGCGGGATCCTCGCTCGAACGAGGCCGCCTTAAAATACCTGTTAATTGGAGCTTCTAGTTCGGCGATTTTCCTCTATGGTGTTTCCCTTCTCTACGGTTTATCCGGAGGTGAAACCAGTTTAAGCGCCATTGCTCAAAAATTAACCGCTGTTAACGGTGGTCAGTCCCTGGCCTTGGCGATATCATTAGTTTTTGTGATTGCCGGTATCGCCTTCAAAATTTCGGCGGTTCCCTTTCACCAGTGGACTCCTGATGTGTACGAAGGTTCACCCACTCCCGTGGTGGCTTTCCTCTCGGTGGGTTCGAAAGCGGCGGGTTTTGCCCTAGCAATTCGCCTATTAGTGACGGTTTTCGGTCTAGTCAGCGAACAATGGCGGTTTATCTTTATCGCCCTAGCAATTTTGAGTATGATCCTCGGCAACGTGGTTGCCTTGGCCCAAACTAGCATGAAACGGATGTTAGCCTATTCCTCGATCGGTCAGGCGGGTTTTGTCATGATTGGTTTAACCGCCGGTACTGACGCGGGTTACTCTAGCATGATTTTCTATCTGTTAATTTACCTGTTCATGAACCTAGGGGCTTTTGCCTGTGTGATTCTCTTTGCTCTCAGAACTGGAACCGATCAGATCGCTGAGTATTCGGGACTCTACCAGAAGGATCCGCTCCTAACCCTCTGTTTAAGCATCTGTCTGCTTTCTTTGGGCGGAATTCCGCCTCTAGCGGGCTTCTTTGGCAAGATTTATCTATTCTGGGCCGGTTGGCAAGCGGGACTTTATGCCCTCGTCCTCGTGGGTTTAGTCACCAGTGTGGCCTCGATTTACTACTATATCCGTGTGGTCAAAATGATGGTGGTCAAGGAACCCCAAGAGATGTCCGATGCGGTGAAAAATTACCCCGTTATCAATTGGACTCTTACCGGGATGCGTCCCCTACAGGTGGGTATTGTCCTCTCCCTAGTGGCGACTTCCCTAGCTGGTATCCTTTCCAATCCTCTCTTTACCCTAGCGACGGATTCCGTCACCACTACCCCCATCCTACAATCGGCGGCTCTGGTGACGCACATTTCCCAAGCGAATTGAGAATCCCTGTTGATTTATCGGCGTTGTCAGATCAGAATAGGAAAGATGCCATGCAATCCTTGCTATCAAAGTAATTTCAGTTCCAGGCTGATTCGGAGCATCTTTCAATTTGACAACGCCTATTGTAGGGCTAATTCCGGAATTAGCCCTACACCTGATCCGTTTTTAATAGTGTGATTAACTCTCAATTTGTTCTAAAATAGAGGCTAAAATATCTGGAGTGAATCCGTTAGCTTCTGCTTCATCAGTAGCTTGATCCATAATTGTTGATAATCTCGCCGCTGCTTTTTGACGATATTTTTCTAATTCTAATTGAATAGTTTCAGTTAATTTGTTTGGTTCTTCGTTACTTGGTATGGTTCGATAGGGGGGCATAAATCGACTAAATCCTTATCTGGCAAGAGATTTAATTGATTAGTTCGCTCTAGATCAAAAACAATTGACAAAAATCGCTAAATGCCTTTCTATATAAGGGT
>NZ_JADBTZ010000153.1:0-5583 GCF_020245885.1 Microcystis sp. M165S2
AGGTGGTCAATTACCTAATTTTCAGGGAAAAAGTCCCTGAATTTTCCCCCCAATCACTCCAAGGGTCGGCACTTTTTGAGGTCAAAAAAGTCTAAAAACCTTGTTGGATAAGGTTTTTAGATTTATTCAGCAAACCCTAACTACTAAAGCTTTCTACTTGACATTTTTACATGAACTAAGCCTAAAGCCTAAACTATGTTGACCTATAATCACAAAAAAACCCGCTTGCGCGGGCTTTTTCCACAAAAGCAAAGTTTAATTAACCTAACAACGCTTTTGCCTTCGCTACCACGTTATCCACGATAAAACCGAACTTCTCTAGAATCACACCCCCCGGAGCAGAAGCGCCGAAGGTATCAACCCCCAACACATCCCCCTCATCGGTGATGTAACGATGCCAACCCATAGTTGAACCCGCTTCCACTGCGAGACGTTTTTTCACTGCTTTAGGAAGTACCGATTCTTTATATTCTGCCGATTGTTCCTCGAATAGCTCCCAACAGGGCATAGAAACGACGCGAGCTTTAATTGCTGCTTCTTTCAACACCGCAGCCGCTTTATCGCAGAGATACAACTCGCCACCCGTACCGATGAGAATGACATCGGGAGTACCCTCGCAATCGGTGATAATATAAGCACCTTTAGCCACACCCTCCAGGGAAGTTCCCGCTAAATTAGGCAGATTTTGACGGGATAATGCTAGTAACGTCGGGCGCTTAGTTTCGCTCACTGCTACTTTATAAGCACCGGAAGTCTCGGTTCCATCCCCCGGACGCATGACTAACAAGTTAGGAATAGCGCGCAGAGAAGCAACGTGTTCCACGGGTTGGTGAGTCGGTCCATCTTCCCCTAAGGCAATGGAATCGTGAGTCATTACCCAGATGACGCGAGTTTCTGACAATGCCGATAAACGGATAGAATTCCGCATATAGTCGGTGAAAATCAGGAAAGTCGCCCCGTAGGGAATCAATCCCGTGTTATGGAGAGCAATACCGTTACAAATCGCCCCCATCGCGTGTTCCCTTACGCCAAAGTGAACGTTACGCTCCTGATAACTGCCTTTTTGGAAATTACCAAAATGCTCTAATTCCGTGTAGTTAGAGTGGGTTAAATCCGCCGAACCACCGATTAAACCGGGTAACACCCCCGCAAGCGCATTTAAGCAGATTTCCGAGTGTTTACGACTAGCGAGCGCCTTATCTTCGGGTTTATATACAGGTAAAGCTTTGTCCCAACCTTCCGGCAGTTGACCGGTGGTTAACTGTTCAAATAAAGCCGCTTCTGCGGGATATTTAGCCTGATATTCGCTAAATAACTTATTCCAGTCCGTTTCTGCCGTTGCTCCCTTGTCCACTGCTTGCCGGAAACGACTCAGGACATCATCGGGAACCACAAACGGCTCGTATTCCCAACCTAGTGCTTTCCGGGTTAACTCGATTTCTGTTGCTCCTAAAGCTGCCCCGTGAACATCGGCGGTATTAGACTTATTGGGGGAACCATAACCGATGGTAGTGGTGATTTTAATCATCGAGGGTTTATCGGTGACAGCCTTGGCCGCTGCAATCGCATTGGCAATGGCATCTAAATCGGTGTTACCATTCTCCACGTGCTGAACGTGCCAACCGTAGGCTTCAAAACGCTTGCTCACGTCCTCGGTAAAAGCGATATCGGTGGAACCATCGATCGAGATATGGTTATCATCATAGAGAGCGATTAACTTGCCTAAACCCCAGTGACCGGCTAAAGAACAAGCTTCCCCGGAAATTCCCTCCATATTGCAACCATCACCCAAAATCACATAGGTGTAATGGTCGATAATTTTGGCATCCGGTTTGTTGAAACGGGCCGCTAAATGGGCTTCTGCTAGGGCCAAACCGACCCCATTGGCAATCCCTTGACCCAGAGGACCGGTGGTCACTTCTACCCCTTCGGTGACGAAATTTTCGGGGTGGCCGGGGGTTTTCGATTTCCACTGCCGGAATTGTTTAATTTCCTCTAGGGGAACGCTATCGTATCCGGTCAGGTACATCAAAGCGTACTGCAGCATACAACCGTGACCGGCGGAGAGAACAAAACGATCGCGATTGACCCATTGGGGGTTTTTCGGGTTAAAACGCAGGAATTGATCCCAGAGGACAAAAGCCATGGGAGCGGCTCCCATCGGCAGTCCGGGGTGTCCCGATTTAGCTTTTTCTACGGCATCCACCGCTAAAAAACGCACCGCGTTAATACAAAGTTCTTCGAGAGATTGGGAGGCGACAACCATAATGTTTTTTAGAATGAACTACAAAAATAAGACCCAGTTAAAGAGGGAGCCACTCAAAGATTACTCTTTCAGGGGCATCGACTCAAGCATATTTTCTAAAAGCTAAGGTGACGTTATGGCCACCAAATCCAAAGGAGTTGGAGAGGGCAGCGTTAACTATCTGCTGACGACTTTCGTAGGGGACGTAATCGAGATCACAATCGGGGTCAGGATTGTCGAGGTTGAGAGTCGGGGGAATCCGATCATTAGCGATCGCCATTACCGTGGCCACGGCTTCAATACCACCAGAACCGCCTAAAAGGTGGCCTGTCATCGATTTGGTGGAACTGACGGGGATTTGGTAGGCCGATTCTCCTAAAGCTTTTTTGATCGCCTTGGTTTCCGTGGGATCATTGGCCGCCGTACTGGTGCCGTGGGCGTTGATATAGCTAATTTCCGCCGGAGTCAAGCCAGCATCTTTGATCGCTAATTCGATCGCTCTGGTGGCTCCACGACCATCGGGAACCGGTGCCGTCATGTGATAGGCATCGCAAGTCAGACCATAACCGATCATTTCGGCGTAAATCCGCGCCCCACGGGCTAAGGCCGTTTCTAATTCCTCTATAATCAAAATTCCTGCCCCTTCCCCCATGACAAAACCATCCCGATCCTGATCAAAGGGACGACTGGCCCGGGTGGGGTCATCGTTGCGGGTAGATAGGGCCTTAGCGGAGGCAAAACCAGCCAATCCTAGAGGGGTAACGGCGGCTTCCGTCCCACCGCAGATCATCGCTTTGGCCAAACCCCTTTGTACTAGACGAAAAGCATCGCCGATGGCATTGGAACCGGCAGCACAAGCGGTCACGGTGCAGTTACTCGGTCCTTTGGCCCCCGTGTGGATGGCGGTTAAACCAGCGGCCATATTGGCAATCATCATCGGGATCATGAAGGGACTACACCGGCTCGGACCTTTTGTCAAGTAAATTTCCTGTTGATCCTCAAGCACTTTTATGCCACCCACTCCTGTACCGATTAGTACACCTATATCATCGGCATTGAGAGCGTCGATAACTAATCGAGAATCTTGCAGCGCTTGCAAACTAGCGGCGACGGCAAATTGAGCGAAACGGTCCATGCGCTTTGCCTCTTTGCGATCCACATAGTCGTGGGGGTCAAAACCCCGCACTTCCCCAGCAATGCGACAAGCGTGACGGGAGGCATCAAAGTGGGTGATTAAACCAATGCCACTTTTGCCGTTGATTAAGCCTGTCCAATAGTCTGCTAGATTATTGCCGAGGGGAGTGATCGCACCCATCCCCGTGATGACAACCCTTTTTAATGGCACTTCTGTCATGTTTGTTCAAAAATAAGGGCAGATTTTGCCCCAGATATTTAATCCTAATTGTCAATTTTCTCGCAATAATTAGGCGGTTGCTCCTACTTTCTCGTTAATATACTCGACAGCTTTGCCCACAGTGTCAATTTGTTCGGCCGCTTCGTCGGGAATTTCAATATGAAATTCTTCCTCTAAACCCATCACTAACTCCACCACATCAAGGGAATCCGCTGCCAGGTCATTAGCAAAGCTTGCTTCGGGGGTAACTTTTTCCGGCTCTACGTCTAATTGTTCCACAACAACTTTTTGAACTCGATCGAAAATGCTTGCACTCATGGATGTCAATTTTTATCCGCTGGTTTACCGGACTCTAGCCTCTAGGGTCTGGGGAAATGGGGCGGTGTTACCATTTCCGACAATAAATTTCGGTTAGCTTTTTCACTGACCATTTTTCATCTTACTGGAAGTTGTTCCCCTCTTGATGAAGTTTTTTCGCGATCATCGGGGTAGTGGGGTAGTGGGGTAGTGGGGTAGTGGGGTAGTGGGGTAGTGGGGTAGTGGGGTAGTGGGGGAAGTGGGGTAGTGGGGAAGTGGGGTAGTAGGGAAGTGGGGGAATTTCAACTAAAACCCCAACACCCTAACACCCCAACACCCCCCCGCAACGCGCACGCAGTGACCACCCTATCTCCTGCCTCCTGCCTCCTGAATAAAAAGCAAAAATATAACGGATAACTCCGAAATTCAGATAATAATCATGGCTGACCATTACCCCAATTCTAGAATTTCCGTTTTTAAAGGTTTTCTTGACTACTATTCGGCGGTAGCCAATCCAGTTTCGGTGCTGCCGGTGCTGCGACGACGGGTGAGAGTATTAAAGAGCATAATTCCGATCGCTTTGATCAGATTACCTTCCAACTCTTGGAACATTTTCATGTTCATGCCAAAAGCGGCGTTAGCTTCGGCGACAATGCGATCAGCCATGGCTTGCTCCACGGGTAAATCGTCGAGGGTTTGACGATAGTGGTTTTTATAGGCTTTTTCGTCGGGAATATCTTTAAAATCATAGAAAGCCGTGCCACCAGTTTCCAGATTCATCGCTTTTTCGGCGATTTTTTTCAAGATTTGCCCCCCGGACAGATCGCCGAGATAACGGGTATAGGAATGAGCGACTAATAATTCGGGTTCTGTTGTGGCGATTTCCCGAATCCGGTTAACGTAGGCCTGACCTGCGGGAGATAAAGCGATCTCGTTGCGCCAATTGGGACCATAATAAAAATATAAATCCTGTTCCAGCGCATTTTTGCGATTGAGTTCAGGAAAACAGATTTTAGAAACCACGGCATGACTACGAAGTTTTTCCATCTCCTCCTCCATGGCCGAATAGACGAAGTAGAGGTTAGCCACCAGTTTGCGATAGGAAGTTTTTTCTACCACACCTTTGAGAAAACACTTGACAAAACCGACGTTTTCTGCCATTGTGTGGGATTTTTTCGTGCCTTCCCGCAGTTGAGTTGATAAATTAACGCTCATATTATGATCACCTGTTGGGATGAGTAGAATGGATCGGGTTGGTTACAGATGCTTACTAAAACCGCCTATTTTGGTAGATTAAACTGAATTGATCGGTAATTTTATTAAGAATTTTTACAGTGCCGCCGGGGGAGCTTAGGGGAGAAATTTAGCTCTAGAAGGACTTTCAGTCCGGTTAAAACCGGTATCGATCGAGATGGCGCAATTGTAAAGATTAGTGAAAAACGGCTCCCTAGTTGATCTTGGTGAGAGAGAGGGTGTAATCTAGCACAAATATCAATTCTCGACCAAGACTGTTCACACTTCTTAGAAATTCTTAACATTCAGGAGACTCATCGAAAATTTTGGGTGGGAAACCCCGCCGTTCTAGGTTGGCTTTACGTTAGAATTAAAAAGACCGTCTCGAAAACCAAGTGGGCGGACAGCACCTTGAAAACTCGGCTTAGGGGGTTCCGTTCAGAAAAGCTTGTCC
>NZ_JADBTZ010000154.1:0-3497 GCF_020245885.1 Microcystis sp. M165S2
ATTAAATATAGGGAGAAAGGTAGTCGGAGAGGTTGCATTTAGCAAGAATCCGATAGAGAGGCTTGTAGTTAGCCCTGTACGGGTCAAAGCGTACAAAGCTGATTCAAAGTGCGACGTTTGCGTACAGAATTAGTAACTATAACAGGCAATTCTTCCCTCACCCCCAAGGAGTGAAACTCCTCATTGCCGCGAGGCAAATTCCCCACCCCCCTAGGTGTCCGGGTGGGGAAGGTACGCGGAATCGTTCACCCTAATTTCGGTAAACCCATACTATAGTTCTGCACTCTGGCGTTGAGATTATAGCTAATTTCCCCTTTTTGCAGGAGAGAACGAATAAAATGTTCTAGATCTGAACCGATGCGACGGAGATTATATTCGCTCAGTTCTTCCCCATTGTACGATTCTACCAATTCATCAAACTTACTATAAACCTTATTGAGAGCCACTTCTTCCCAATTAAATTCATTATCGGGATCCACATCAAGAGTCAAGACATTGTTACTCTCGATGAATTGATTATTTTTTACTTCAGCCGTATAAATGCGAATATGACGGGTCGTGGATTTTAACAGCATGGAATCTTCAGGGTAAGTTAGACGCTATGTCTAAGATTTTGCCATGATTTGCGGAATTGGGAAGTTTTTTTTCAGTGATCAGTAAACAGTAAACAGTAATCAGTGAAAAGACAACACTGTTACTGTCACCCATGTACTGCTCACTTAACACCCCCACTGATAACTGGTAACTGATAACTGATCACTGAGATGGCTGTCTCCCGAACAATGTTTACGGATCGACCAGAAACGTGATACTATGATAGGTTGCAGTGTTTAAGCAGAGATCACGAGTCCTATGGCCTTAACCCAGACCAAAAAACAAGAACTAATCAGCCAATATCAGGCCCACGAAACCGATACAGGATCATCGGAGTTACAGGTAGCTTTCTTAACCGAGAGAATCAACCAACTGACCGAACACCTGAAAGCTAACCCGAAAGACCATGCTTCCCGTCGGGGATTACTCCAGATGATTGGTCGTCGTCGGGGACTGTTAACCTATATCCAGAAGAAAGATCAACAACGTTATCAAACCCTGATTGGTCGTCTCGGAATTCGCCGTTAAGCATACCCCCTTTGCATCCCTACCATGGCCTCTGAATCGAAATCGACGGAGAAAAAAGAACGTCTCCCCTTTGAGCCGCGCCAAAATAAGCGAAAAACCCCGAAAATTGCCCCTAGTCCCGTGCCACCGCCCCTAAAAAATCGCTCCGAGGAAACCAGCTTAAAGGCGATTCCGCAAGTGGTCAGTCAACGGATGGCCAAACGGATGGCGGTATTTTGTGGCCTGCCGACGGCACTGGGGATAGCTTCCTTTTTTGGCTTCTACTGGATTATTAGCCACGATCTTCTCGAAATCCCTTCCTACGTCGCCATGCTCGTCAGTTTAAGCCTATTTGGTCTAGGTTTCATCGGTCTGAGTTATGGCATCTTCTCCGCTTCTTGGGATGAGGATCGGGTGGGGGATTGGCTAGGATGGCAAGAATTTCAAGCTAATTTTGGCAGAACGATCGCCGCGTGGCGGTCCGGCAAAAAAGAAGTGGAAGAAAAATAGATAACCTCTAGAAATCGTCAACAATAGAGATTAAAGAAAAAAATCAAGGGTTAATGCCATGATTATTGTCATGAAAGTTGGTTCCCCGGAAATTGAAATCGAGCGCATCGGTGCCGAATTCGAGGCATGGGGATTAAGTCCCGAAAAAATCGTCGGTAAGCATAAAGTTGTCATCGGTTTAGTCGGAGAAACCAGGGAATTAGACCCCCTACAAATCCAAGAATTAAGCCCTTGGATCGAAACCGTCCTGCGAGTCGAACAACCCTTCAAACGCGCCTCTTTAGAATACCGTCACGGCGAATACAGCGAGGTTTTAGTCCCCACTCCTAACGGTGTTATCCCCATCGGCAGAAATCATACCGTTAGCATTGTCGCCGGCCCCTGTTCGGTGGAAAATGAAGCGATGATCGTGGAAACTGCCAAACGAGTGGCGGCAGCCGGAGCGCAATTCCTCCGCGGTGGTGCCTACAAACCCCGCACTTCTCCCTATGCTTTCCAAGGTCACGGGGAAAGCGCTTTGGAATTACTAGCGGCGGCTAGAGATGCCAGTGGTTTGGGTATTATCACGGAAGTAATGGACGCGGCGG
Source organism: Microcystis sp. M165S2 (assembly GCF_020245885.1). Lineage (NCBI taxonomy): Bacteria > Bacillati > Cyanobacteriota > Cyanophyceae > Chroococcales > Microcystaceae > Microcystis > Microcystis sp. M165S2. The sequence continues at coordinate 2,199 of NZ_JADBTZ010000154.1, forward strand.
ATCTCGATAAGATTGTCGAAATAGCCGACGTGGTGCAAGTGGGGGCGCGCAATATGCAGAATTTTTCCCTCCTGAAAAAAGTTGGGGCGCAACCGAAACCGGTCCTACTCAAGCGCGGCATGGCGGCCACTATTGAAGATTGGTTGATGGCGGCAGAATATATCCTCGCGGCAGGAAATAGCAGTGTCATTCTCTGCGAACGCGGTATCCGCACCTTTGACAGTAAATATACTCGCAATACCCTAGATTTATCCTGTATTCCCGTTTTAAGAACTTTAACTCACCTGCCGATCATGATCGATCCTAGCCACGGTACGGGTAAATGGGAATATGTCCCGACCATGGCCATGGCTTCCCTGGCAGCTGGGGCCGATTCCTTGATGATCGAGGTACATCCTAACCCGGCGAAGGCCCTATCTGATGGGCCGCAATCCTTGACCCCCGACCGGTTCGATCGATTAACTCAGGAGTTAGCGGTCATTGGTAAGACGATCGGGCGTTGGCCTCAAGTTCCAGCACTGGTTTAATAAGATGATTAGGGGGTGAATCAACCCCCTTTTTTGGGCATAAATTTCGCTTTTCGGGGCAGTTATGGTGACAGTTCCTCTGGAGTTAAATACTAGCGAAATCCGGGCAGAAAGACGGGTTACTTTTTATCATCTCAATTGGCTATCCTATCAGCAAATTTTACAGGCGCTAGGGGAAAATAATCGCGCCCATTTATTTTATGATCGTGGTACTTTAGAAATTACTATGCCCCTAGAAGAACACGAGTTTTACAGAGAATTAATCGGATTATTTATTCGGATTTTGGTGGTAGAATTGGGTTTAAAAATTAAAAGTATGGGTTCCACAACTCTAGCTAGGGAAGATTTAGAACGAGGAGCAGAACCTGACAATGCCTACTACATTCAAAATCAGGCTAAAGTGCTGGGAAAAAGGATTAATTTAACTGAAGATCCGCCACCAGATTTAGTGGTGGAAGTGGATATTACCCACACGGATATTAATAAATTAGAACTTTATGCCCGTTTGGGAGTGCCGGAATTATGGCGTTTTAATGGACAAATCTGGCGCATTTATCGGTTAGACAAGGGGGTTTATCAGGAAGGGGAATTTAGTCCCACTTTTCCCCTAGTTCCGAAAACTAAACTCTATGAATTTTTAGCCACTGCTAAAGAGGATGAAGTCAGGGCAGAAAAGAATTTAAGAGCATGGCTTGTTAGTCAACTAGCTAAAAATAATTAACTAGAGCAGTCGAGGTAATTATGGTGACAGTTCCTCTAGAGTTAAATACTA
>NZ_JADBTZ010000155.1:0-2687 GCF_020245885.1 Microcystis sp. M165S2
ACCCGTACCTTTTGTATCCATCCATAACCTTACACATTTGTTACGGATGAATTGAGCAGTACGAATAGCATCGTCTATGGCTTGATACTGTTGAGTTTTAGCTTTAACTTTAAACTCTAAGACAAACATTTTACGCAAGGGGTACTTAGATAAAGTCAGTATAGCACAATAAAAGTTAAGTTAACAAGCTATAGTTTAAAAAGCCGTCCTAAAAAGACGGGGCTTTAACCCAAAATTTCGGTAAAAAGTTCCAGAAATCACGCCAACAAGCTTCGGCGCGGTGAGGTGGATAAAGATCGCCTCCGGGGTAAAAAATGGTAGGAAATTGACTTAAGACAGTCTGACGAGCGTTATCAACGATAATATTAGCATTATCCCGCAGTTTTCGAGCTTGTTGACTATAAACAAGTAAATCAGGCTCTAAATTGACGATAGTATCTAAATCGCTATCGCTGAAATAGCGAGTTTGATCATCCGCTTGTTGCCAAATAGCGATCGCTGATTGCTGATAGGGCCAATTAGCGAAACTGATGATTCTCGCTTTTGGGATTAATTGCTGGGCGCGCTCACTCAAAGGCATCGATCGCTCTCCGTTAGGTCAGATTAGGCAGTTAAGATCACTTCTATCATAAATGATCGAAAAATTAGCGATAACTCAAGATTTTTTGAAATCTATCCAAGAGGATCGCTTACAATAAACAAAAGCTAAGTCATTATATTTTGATCATCATGTCAGTTTTAATAGCGATCGGTGTACTTGCCCTATTAATTGTCGTTCACGAATTGGGTCATTTTGCCGCTGCTCGTTGGCAATCTATCCATGTTAATCGCTTTTCTATCGGTTTTGGTCCAGCTTTAGCTAAATATCAAGGTAAAGAAACGGAATACGCCCTCCGCGCCATTCCTTTAGGGGGTTACGTTGGTTTTCCCGATGACGATCCCGATAGTCAAATTCCCAATAACGACCCTGATTTATTACGCAATCGTCCTGTTTTCGATCGAGCTATCGTCATTAGTGCGGGAGTAATTGCTAATTTAATTTTTGCCTATTTTTTGCTTGTTACCCAAGTCGCTACGGTGGGTTTTCCCCAAATTAACTATCAAGAAGGGGTAATTATTCCAGAGGTTTTTACGGCTGAAAATTCCGTCGCTAAACAAGCGGGAATACAAGCGGGGGATATCGTTCTCGCTATCAATGATCAGCCCCTTGGTGCTTCTCAAAATGCCATTATTGACTTCCGTGACATTATTCAATCTTCCCCCGCTCAACCCCTAAAATTAACCATCAAACGCCCGACAGAAACGATCGATTTAATCGTTACTCCTGAATTGGGAAGTGATGGTCAGGGTAAAATTGGGGTTAGATTGGCTCCTAACGGTGAAGAAACTCGCCTGAAAGCCGATAATTTTGGGCAAGCTTTTAGCTTGGGTGCGGGGGAATTTCAGCGATTAATCCTATTAACCGTGCAAGGTTTTGGGCAGTTAGTTAGTAACTTCAAAGACAGTGTTCAACAGGTAGCAGGACCGGTTAAAATTGTCGAATATGGAGCGGCGATCGCTCGTAATGATGCGGGTAATCTTTTTCAATTTGCCGCCCTAATTAGTATTAACTTAGCGGTAATTAATATTCTGCCTTTACCTGCTCTTGATGGCGGTCAATTAGTATTTTTATTAATCGAGGCTTTGGTAGGTAAACCTCTCCCGACTAAACTGCAAGATAACATCATGCAAACAGGTCTAGTTTTACTCTTAGGATTAGGAGTTTTCTTAATCGTGCGCGACACGGCTAACCTAGCAGTTTTTCAGGATTTATTCCAGTGATGGACTCTCGAAAAAAAACTGAACCTCAACTGCGCGCCCTAGAAATTTTAAGCAACTTAAAGCGATTATATCCAGAGGCAACCTGTAGCTTAAATTATCAAACTCCCGTGCAGTTATTGGTGGCAGTGATTCTCTCGGCACAATGCACTGATGAGCGGGTAAATAAGGTGACTCCTGCTTTATTCGCTCGTTTTCCCGATGCTAAATCCTTAGCTTTTGCCGAGCGAGAGGAGTTAGAAACTCTCATTCATTCCACGGGATTCTATCGCAATAAAGCTAAAAATATTCAGGGTGCTTGTCAAAAAATCCTCAAGGATTTTCAGGGGGAAGTACCCAAGACAATGGAGGAATTATTAACTTTACCCGGGGTAGCTAGAAAAACGGCTAATGTGGTACTCGCTCACGCTTACGGGATTATTGAGGGGGTGACAGTAGATACCCACGTTAAGCGCTTAAGTAATCGTTTGGGTTTAACTACTAATAACGATCCAGTGAAAATTGAACGGGATTTAATGGCTTTACTACCTCAACCGGATTGGGAAACTTTTTCTATTAGTATTATTTACCACGGCCGGGCAGTTTGTAAAGCAAGAAATCCCGCTTGTTTTTCCTGTCAATTGGCCACTCTTTGTCCCGCGGCAAAAGTAAGCTAATTAAGTAGGGAGGCACAATTATTTGTAGGATGGGTTAGCGGTAGTGTAACCCATGCAGACGTTGGGTTTCATACTTCAACCCAACCTTGTATATTGAGAGAGGTGGTAGACCGTCCCAACCTTGGTCGGAAAAGACCGCTTCGTAGCAAGGGTCACCACCATAATCTCCCTGACAAAACTCGAACAGTCGCCGGGGTCGTGGCGAAAACAATC
>NZ_JADBTZ010000156.1:0-3281 GCF_020245885.1 Microcystis sp. M165S2
GGTTTGAGTAATTTTAGCAGATTCAGGGGCACCTGAGCGACTCTCAATCTAGCTAAAAGCCTTTTCCAATAAAGGTTGTAGCTTCTTTCAGCAAACCCCAATTAGGACAGGGGAATAGAGGTGAAGGGGGTATTTTGTTCGGTGCCAGACTGATATTTCAGTAAGCCAGACAGGAGCCAGAAAAAGATATTTATCAGAAAAGTCATGATCAAGCTAGAGGTTTAAAGACTGATTGGGTTCCAATTATTTTTATTAATAAATATTTTACACAATTCATACCAGGTAAGCAACATAGCTCACCACTACTACCGAATCATTACCGCGCATTCTTTAACTTTTCCAACAGTTTCTTAACTCCACAAACAGTGAACTAATACTAAATCCGTTGAGTATAGGCTACTTATGAAGACAGGCAAAATACACTCATGCAAAAGGCAAAAGTGGGAATAAATAATCAGTCTTTAATAACTGGATTTAGTATAAAAACTCAAATCTGATCCCCGATAGCTCTCTCGGAGTCTCGGAGTCTCCTATTTAATGTCTTAGGCCATAATTAAAACTCAATAACTTTAACCATAGGCGAGGATTGTCTTTTTCTAGCCAGCTTTGGGAGTTTTTTAACCATTGGGGAAACCAGGAACCAAAAAGCAGATTTTTGACTCCATCAAGGCTAAAATCGAGATAGGAACCCAACCAACGAATTAAATCCTGACTGCCAGCCATTTCTGCTATCCATAACAGTAAAGCGGGGTTTTTTCTGGCCGCTTTAATTGCTAAACGGCTAAAGGTCAACCAATCAGTTTTATCCTTAATAAAAGTTTCAGAAACCTCCGGCGGTTCGTCGGCCAATAAACCGAAAAATGTGTTTAACATGGCGTTAATTCTTTGGGGGGGTAAGGTTTTTCCCGTGGGAACCATCATTCCTTTAGAAAATAACCAAGTTACCGCCACATTACTTTGATAGGCACGCACATTTTCTAGGTCTTTAGCTGTTAGTAAATCGTGTTTCAATGCCGTATCCAAAAGATGGGTTAAGCGCTCTAAATTACGCACCAAAGAACCGAACCCAGTAAAAATTAACGGTGATTGCAGGGAGGCAGCATCACCGATGGCTAAAATGCGATCAAAGGAGACAATTCGATCTTTTTTCCCTGTGCTAAAATGCCCTGGTATATAACCAAAGGTTGGTTTTTTCCAAGTTAATTTTTCTGGGTCACACTGTCGATATTCCGGCAAAATAGTAAAGAAATCTTCGTACATTTCCAACAGAGAACCGGGGTTATCGGGATGGACTTGATGATAGTGAAATAGATAAAAGGTTAATTCTTTTCCTTCCCCCGGAAATAATTCCCAAATTAATTGCCTACCTTTAGAAATATCGCCATGGGAATTTAAGACATCGCCATAGTGAGAATCCCACACCAGCGGCTCGAATCCTTCTACTACTGCCCCCACCGTCGGACAGACACTATCAAAGGCACGCACTCCGTTTAATTGCCAGGCAATGGCAGAAGCGGAACCCATAGCATCAATCAATAAACGGCCTTTTATCTGTTGAATTTCTCCACCATGATTAAGGGTGACAGTAACACTATTGGCAGTAATATCAGCCTTAATAAATTCGGTTTGATCGAGAATTTTACCGCCATAATCCTGTATTTTTTTACCGCAGGATTGCAGCAATTTATCGGAATTAATGGCGATATTTAAAACCGTGGGAGTATGGAGAATTTCGGCTTTCAGATGGGGGGGATTATTGCCATCAAAAAACTTATTAAAGCCATCGATGTATTCTTGGAAGATTAATTCCTCGAATTCTTCGGCAGTAAATAGGCCTAAATTAATGAAACTTTGAAACTCCGATCGAGAGATATTCCATTCCCGATTCATCCGTCCGAAAGGTAGTCTTTCTACTAAGAGGACTCGATAACCTAATTTGGCCATCTGTGCCGCATGAATTGCCCCCAAGGCACCACCAATATAAATTAAGTCATAGGCGATGGGATGATCATTTTCCTCGCTGCTAGAGAAAATTACCGGCCGCGGTTGTTGGGGATTTTTGGCACTGTCGCGCCAACGTTTTTCCCACCAATACAAACGTTCTAAATCCGCCTCCCCTTGCGGCATTTTGCGGAAGTAGTGAACCGTTAGGGGATAGTCCGCTTCTAAATCTGTAAAAATTGAGTGATTTTTTTGATCGATGTTTGGTATCGTGTGATACTGCGGCGGAAAACGCTTTTGTAAAGCTCGATCGAGCTGGCGAATCAGGGATGTTTCTCGGTCATGCGATCGCTCACCCCAGCGGAAAACTTTTAAATAAGTAGTCCGTTGCAGCGTCCAGACAAAGATCGACAATTCGATCGCCTCCGATAAGCGCAATCTCACCCCGTTAGGTGTATTTGTCTTGACACCGCTAGCGGGTTGCCAATCGGATTGTAACCACTGATAAACGGCGATCGAGTCGGGAGTCGGAATTTCTCTGTAAAGGATTTCTCTCATCTTGATTTAGCTATTACACCCAAAAATACCCAAAAGGACAAGTCAAAAATGGTCTGATTACGCTAGACTACACAAAAAGTTTTCTGAAAAAAGTTTAAAAAACTTTACCTAAAATGTCGGCTTGAAGGAACTCTCGGTTTCACCTCGGAGATAAAAGGTTCCGCCAGCATAGAACAGCGAAGCACAGCTAAAAAGTAAGTGTCTAGTCTCCTAAAAAAATCTCGAATAACTTCTTCTTTTAAGGGTCTTGACCTACTCATGAAAATTAGCTACTGTATAAGTATAGCGGATAAGGTAATCAACCGCCCTAAAAACCCAGTAGTCTAATGACTAACGCTGTACCTTGACAATCAAAGATCTGGGGTTCTACCTAATTGTTCTAGTTTCTACCTGTAGGTAGGTAAAATCTTGGCAGGAACTAGACAACACAGTATTTGAAGCTAATACTTCAATTCAAGCAAATTTTGTAGAAGTACAACTATCGTGGGGCGCACGAAAAGTAACGCTTGGGGAAAGAACCACCTCTGTTTTAGATAACGCAAGGAATCTCAAGTAAGTGGACTTATTGAACCAAGAACCCCTCGCCTGAGCGCTTCGGGGAGCGTCAAAGACCTAGATTAATACACAGCCAGCCCCATCTGATTTTGACATCCTCACCGCCGTAAACGGACGGTGATTCCCAAACCTCACGATTTAGGTTTCTGCTTCTTTCCCTTGCGGGGTTCCGCACCTGCCTTAACAGATTTACTCTGTTCTGGTCTTATGGTCGCTCTACAGACTGA
>NZ_JADBTZ010000157.1:0-5352 GCF_020245885.1 Microcystis sp. M165S2
AAGAACATCAATTTCTAGGTGTTGTCCTTCTTTACTGACTCGGACACTGGGACTGATAACTTCCATCCCAAAGCGTTGTCTGAGAATTGTTTCCATTGAAGGAAGGGCAAGTCCTTCGGTAAAGCTGCCGAATTTGGCACCGAGTCCCCCAATTTGTTTGCCCAGTTCTTTGAGTTGTTTGTCAGTTTCCTTGAGTTGTTGGGCGTTTTCCTTCTGTTGTTGACTGACTTCCTTGAGTTGTTTGTCAGTTTCTTTTTGAGCGGCAGTTAATTCGGCTAAGAGTCGCCATACGTCTTCGGATGTAGTTGCCATAGATAATTTTTTCCTTCTGATCTGGTCTATTGCTATTTTAGTCAATCGCGCCGATACTTCCTAATTTTTAGCCTTCAATGCTCTCTTTTTTGTCAAGTACATCTTATCCCATTTTAGATGAGCTTACCCTAGCAACCTTAAGCGAACACTACCGTGCGATTAGCGTAAACCAAAACGCGATTTTGCAAGTGTAAACGTACCGCTCGCGCTAACACCACCCTTTCTAAATCCTTACCTTGACGAATTAAATCTCCTACGGTATCGCGATGGCTAACTCTGACCACATCCTGCTCGATAATTGGCCCCTGATCGAGATCGGCAGTGATATAATGGGCGGTGGCTCCAATAATTTTTACCCCTCGATCGTAGGCCCGTTGATAGGGATTAGCTCCGGCAAAAGCCGGTAAAAAAGAATGATGAATATTGATAATATTGGGGAAAAAGTTAATAAAATCTGGAGTGAGAACCTGCATATATTTAGCTAAAATCACTAAATCTATCTGGTATTCCCGCAGTAACTCTAATTGTCTGGCTTCCTGTTCAATCTTGGTTTCGGCGGTAATGGGAATATGATAAAACTCAATACCGAATTGATTGGCAACTGAGTGTAATTCTGGATGATTGCTAATAATTAAAGTAATTTCTGCCCTAATTTCTCCCCCGTGTTGTCGCCATAATAAATCGAGGAGACAATGATCCTGTTTTGTCACCCAAATAGCTAGACGCGGGACAGTATCGGAAAAATGTAAGGACCAACTAGCCTGCAAAGGTTTGGCAATAGCGGCGAAAGCTGGTTCGATCATCGCACGGGACAAATTAAACCCCTCTAATTGCCATTCTATCCGCATCAGAAACAATCCCGCCGAAAAATCCGTGTGTTGGTCAGCGTGGATAATATTGCCGCCATTAGCGTAGATAAAATTAGCGATTTTCGCCACCAGACCAATCTGGTCGGGACAAGAAATTAACAAGGTTGCAGTGGTACCAGTCATAAATTATCGGTGGCAAGAATTGACTTTTTCTATCCCCTAATTGATTACAATTTCAGGCACTTCGTCCCTTTGATGCACAAAAAAGAGCATTTGTCAATAGCGATCGCCAATTAAATTGCCAGTTAAACTGATAGGCTATTCCCTTGCTTGGCAGTGGCAAAATGCCGCTCGATCAGGGAGGGGACATCTTGGGGAGCTACCTGATTATAATGCTTTTTATCGGGCATAACCACCAGATTCGGCCCTTTTTTGCACTGTTTTAAACAGCCGGTTAATTTAATATTCACCGCTTCTCCCAGTCCTTTTTCCTCTAAATCACTCTCTAACCTTTGGCAGACTCTCGCACCGCCATTTTTCCAACAATCGGACTTCTGACAGATTAAGACGGTGGCTTTTTGCTCTTTTACTGGAGCCACTTCTGGGGTTTTTTCGCCAGATAAATGCTCGATCCCTAGTACCCTAAGTTTTAATTTTCCCTTTTTTGAACAAAGACTACTTTCTCCCGTCACTTTTAGCCATGAGTGGAGAGCAATATTGAGAGGTATGTGGTCTCGCAGTGTTTTTTCGGGCTTAAACCAATATTCTCGTTTATCAACACTGATTCTCAGGTATTTTACCTTATATCCGTCCTTGAGGACAAAACCGAGGAATTGACCGACCACTTGAAAGGGAACCATGGTAGTTGTAGATTTTGACATACTTTCTCACTTTTTACTCTCAGATTGCTAATTTTTCTCAAGGATTATGCCTGGCAACAGGTTTCCAGCCAATCGATTAAACAGCCTCGGGAAGCCTCTAGCTGCCGCAGGACACTCCACAGCTGTAAAAGTTGAGCGGGTCCAGCGATGCAAACCTGTAAAAGCTTATGGAGCAAGCATTTACATTCAATGTCCAGGACCTGCAGCCGGTGGTAGAGCTGCCAGCTCTCCCAAGCACTAAGAGGGAAGATTTTCTCTCCTTCCGATGGCAATTTGTCTATACTCATGGGGCTTTTAATTGAGAAATATTAGCAATATAACTCTAGGCTGATGTTCTCAGTATAACCGACAACTGCAAATAATTATCAATAACCTGAAGAAAAAAAGTTGTCCGGTAGCGGCGATCGGCTAAAATCTTGCTTGTCCGCTTTGCCGATCCCGGAATCGCTACCGCCTAGAATTGTCAAAGAGATAAAAATGGAGATAACAAGATTTATTGACGAAAATTATGGATAAAAAAGCTCAAAAAACCGATAATTCAGCAATTCTCTATTTTGATGGTGGTTCTCGCGGCAATCCGGGGAGAGCAGCCGGTGCAGCGGTAATAGTTTTAGCCGAGGGTAATTCCTTGACCACGACTAGATATATGGAGAGAGCCACTAATAACGAGGCCGAATACACGGGATTGATTATTGGATTGGAAAAAGCCCAAGAATTAGGCTTAAAAAGCCTAGAAATTCGCGGAGACAGTCAATTAGTCATCAATCAAGTTAAGGGAGACTGGAAGGTAAAAAGCGATAGTTTACGTCCCTTTTATCAGCGTGCTTGTCAATTAGTTGCCCGATTCGATCGCATTAGCTGGTGCTGGATTGAACGAGCTAAAAATAGTTTGGCTGACGCTGCTGCCAATCATTGTCTGGATGCGGCGAAAAAATCGCCAGAAAAACCAAAGGAAGGCGAAACTAATCTCGATATTCTGCTCCAATCCCTGAAACCAGTCCTAAATACCGAAGAATTCGTTTTTTCTTCCCTAACAGCAACAGGACTAGAACAGCTACAATTAACTCCTATCTGCCAATTTCAGGAAGAAGAAGGCCTAACGGTGATTATTCCCCGTCAGCAAGCCGATCGCACGGGCTTACAGTACAAATATATTTATAGACAAATTACTCTTTCTGTGCATTCCAGTTTAGCAGCTGTGGGATTTTTAGCGGTGATTAGCGAGAAACTGGCCGAAGCGGCAATTAGCGTCAATGTCATTTCCGGTTATTATCACGATCATTTATTTATTCCTAGGGATAGGGTGACAGAAGCGATGGCTATTCTCGAAGAAATTAGCCGCTCATAACAGTTATCAGTTATCAGTTATCAGTTATCAGTTAGCAGATGTGAGTTTTCAATTCACTCATTACTGTTTACTGTTCACTGATCACTGAAAAAACAGGATTTAGGATTATTTGCCCTCCTCTGAGGAATTTTTCACCGTTTCTTCTAGGAGAACTACCGGTTCTTTTTCCCGCTGCTGCGAGCGGATGATATCGATGGTACTTTTCAGGACACTAGCGATGGGAACTGCTATCAATAAACCGAGAATTCCTGCCACTTTGCCCCCGATAAAAAGAGATAAAATAATCCAGACGGGATTAAGTCCGATCATACCTCCCATTAACCGCGGGGCGATGACATTATCATTAATTTGACCCACAATAATGGTCAGGGTCAAAACTTTTAACCCTAACCAAAAATCTTGAAACATCAGTAGGGTACTAATGCCAATAATGGTAAAGGCACTGGCAAAAGGAATTAATGTAGTTAGACCGATCGCCACCCCGAATAATAGGGCATAATCGACCTTGAGAATCACAAAAACAAAAATTTGAGCAAGGCTGAGAATTCCCGCTAAAATGGTTTGACCAGCAAAATAGGTCTCAAAAGTTTGACGAATAATCGTTCTTAATTTGAAATTCCAGGGAGCAGGAATCCAGCTAAAAATTCCCTCCCAAATTTGTTCGCCATAGAGAACAAGAAAGACAGTTAGAACCAGAACAAATAGAATGTTTAAGATACTGTTGATAGTTCCCAGCACAAAGCTCAGTAATTGAGTGCTAAGAGTTTGTAAAACATTGGTTAGTCGTTCCGATAACTGGGTGATTGATTGCTCGATATAAATCGCATATTTCTGAGTTTTATCCCACTTTTCTAAATTTTGTATCTGTTCGGTTCCCGACTCGATCCACTGGGGCAAACTATTGATTAAACTGCTTAATTGTTCGACAATCTGGGGAATTAAAATTAAACCTAAAACAATCAAAATTAATAGGGCAATTAAAAAGACAATAGCGATCGAACCACTGCGATTAACCCCGCGTCTTTGCAGCAGTTTGATGGGAACATCTAAGACAAAAGCTAGTAAACTAGCAGTGACAAAAATACTGACTAAGGGTTCTAGGTCGCTAAATAATTGGAATAATAACCAGCCATTGAGAAATAAGAGCGGAAAAACTAGACTTAGCCGCAACCAACGAGGTAGTTGCTTAAAAAGCTCTATCATATAACTAATTTTTTTCTGAGAGAGTATCCAGGTAAAAAGAGACTTTCCTAACTAGAAATCCTCTTTCAATCTACCATCTCCTCGTTACTTTTCTGGCCTCCAGTAACCCTGAAACCCTTATCTTAACTGTATGGAGTTAAGCGGATTCGAACCGCTGACCCCCTCAATGCCATTGAGGTGCTCTACCAACTGAGCTATAACCCCTTGAAGACCATTTTTGAATATAGCTTAAATAGAATTATTTTGTCAAGGGGCGACGAGAAAAAAAATTTGTCACTCCAAAGGCGATCGCTGATAAGACAAGGGTGAAACAATCGCCCCCATTTAGACAGGAGCCGGAATTTGGGTTAAATAGGTTAAACAGTGACCCATGAGGAAATAAACTACTAACATAGCCGCTGCCGCTGCTGCCACTAAGGTTCCTGCCAGCATCAAGGAAAACTCTTGCTTGTCGAACGCTTGCTGCATCAGATGCAATGACCAAGCCACAAGACCGAGGTCAAAGATGAGAATCGGAACTAACATATTTTAAATTTTGTTAACTTTCATCTATTCTAATACATAATTTTCCCCAGGGATAATCGGACGGAAGTTAAAAACAGGGATTTTTTGCCGGTGTCTCGATCACGGCTGTCAGTCGTCAGCCATTAGCTTTCAGTATTGACATCCTCGCCGCCGTAAAACGGACGGCGATTCCTCACCACGCCACTTTTTTAGGGTGGTCGCGTCAACGGGGTTGACGCAGATAGCGAAAAACGCTTAATTGCTTAAGTCTGACACTTTCGACCCGTCCGTTTTC
>NZ_JADBTZ010000158.1:0-7378 GCF_020245885.1 Microcystis sp. M165S2
AGAATTTAGGCAATTTTTTCCCGAATATAACCACAAACAATTATATGGGGCAGTAGCAGGCATTGAAATCGAAGAAGGAGCGGATAAATATGCTTATCGTCAAGGTTTATTTGTCTTGGCACAAAGGGGTGAAAATGTAGCTATTCTTAACGATACTGAGTTTCAACCGAAAACGTGGTATAATCCTTAAACTTGTCTTTGGGAAAGTCCAGTGCAATTCTGGTACTGTGCCGCAACTGTAATCAAGTAAAAAGTAAAAAGAGTACATCTTCCCTTTTTCCTTGCGAGTCAGAATACCAATTACAAGCTTTTGATCGGTAGTATAGACAACTAATTTTCTAACTACTTCTCTGCGTCGCATGGAGAACAAACAACGGTGAATTGGTTAGTTGAAGCAAATGCTTGTCCCGGTTTATTTTATGGAACTGCTGCCCAGGATGGGTTTTTAATTCGTCTCCGCACCCCCGGTGGATGGCTCAATTCTCCACAGGGAAAAGCGATCGCCACTTGGCTCGAACAATGGCAGACGACAATACAAGTTACCAATCGGGCAAATCTGCAAATTCGCGGACTGCAAAAATCCCCCAGTTTAGAAGAATTTCAAACCCTGCAAAAATTAGGGTTAGCTGCCCATAATCCCAGTATCGATCATCTGCGTAACATCATGTCTAGTCCCACTGCCGGAATTGACTGCCAAGAATCGATCGATACTCGTCCATTAGTCCAAGAATTAGATAATTTTATCCAAAATTATCCATCAATTGCCGAACTAAGTCCTAAATTTAGTATCGGGATCGATGGCGGTGGTGCAGTGGGAATTGGTACTGGTTCAACTATGGCCTGGCAACACCGCTATAACGAGATTCAGCTATCGGCAATTGCCGTCAATAATCCGACAAATTTAACTTCTCTTGTTTGCTTTCGATTAGCACTCGCAGGAGATAAACAATTATATGACACGGACTTATTAATTGAGCCAGAAAACTGTTTAGCTGTGGTCAAAGCACTGGTAAAGGTTTATGTCGATTATGTTCAACAAAACCCTAATATCAAGGGGAAAAAACCTCGGATGAAACACCTGCTAAAAGATTGGGGATTAGCAAAATATCTCGAACAAGTTAACTCCCAATTACATCGGACTTCTACCGGCATAATACACCAGCAAAAATACCGGCAAGCTGCCCATTCTACTCAACCCTATTTTCATCTGGGAATTCATCCTCAAAAGCAACCCGGATTATCTTATATTGGTCTATCATTAAGATTAGGACAATTGACGGCTAATCAACTATGGGGATTAGCGGCACTATCAGAAACTTTTGGCAGTGGTCAGTTACGATTAACCCCTTGGCAGACTGTTATATTACCCGATATTCCCGATGAAAAAGTCTCAGAATTGTTGCCAAAACTGGCATCCTTAGGATTATCCGCTTCTCCCGGATGGGATGGGGGAATAGTTGCCTGTAGCGGTAAACCCGGTTGTGCAGCAGCAGCCACTGCAACTCAAATCCATGCTTCTCTCCTGGCAGATTATTTGCAGGAACACTTAACCTGTAATTCTCCTGTTAATATTCATTTGACAGGTTGTGCTAAATCCTGCGCTCAACCGGGACCGGCTGAAATTACCCTTTTAGGAACTAATATCGAGGAAAATGGCCAAATACTGGAAGCTTATCAAGTCTATGTGGGTGATAGTCAAAAATTCTTAGAAACACCCATATTTGAGGGAGAATTTGCCAAGATTCCCCCGCTCATAGCCCAAATTTTAAGCTCCCAAAAATCGAAAAATTTAGATGAATAGAATGGAATACATTAAGAATGGTGAGGAAATTTACCGCAAATCTTTTGCTATTATTCGGGCTGAAACTAACTGGAAAAATCTCCCCAATGATTTAGCTCATGTGGCGGTTCGTCTAATTCATTCCTGCGGGATGACAGACATAACAGAAGATTTAGAAGCATCACCGGACGCAGTTAAAATCGGACGAAATGCCCTCGCTGGGGGTGCAGCAATTCTCTGTGATTCTCAAATGGTCGCTAATGGCATTACCAAAGCGCGTTTACCTAAAAATAATCCGATTATTTGTACCCTCAATCATCCAGAAGTGACCGAGTTAGCAGGGCAAATTAATAATACCCGCTCCGCTGCCGCTTTAGAACTTTGGCGACCTCATTTAGCTGGAGCGGTGGTAGCCATTGGTAATGCACCAACCGCACTTTTTCGCCTACTAGAATTGCTCGATCAAAATGTAGATAAACCAGCTTTGATTTTAGGCTTTCCCGTGGGATTTGTGGGAGCGGCAGAGTCGAAATTAGAATTAGCAACTAATAGTCGTGGTGTGCCATTTATTACCCTGCACGGACGTAGGGGAGGCAGCGCAATCGCAGCAGCAGCGGTCAATGCTTTAGCAAAAGAGAACGAATTATGAATGAATTAGGCAAACTTTATGGATTAGGAATCGGGCCTGGTGATCCCGAATTGTTGACGCTAAAAGCACACCGCATTCTCACAACTGTTCCGGTAATTGCTTATCCTACCTTAGAAAGTGGCAAAGTTTTGGCACGGGCAATTGTGTCGGATTTTATCCGTCCCGAGCAGATAGAAATTCCCATGCCTTTGCCTTTTAGTGTCGAGCGCAGTTCTCAACCTCATTATGATATTGCTGCCGAAAACATCGCCGAACATTTAAACTTAGGTCGAGATGTGGCGGTGCTATGTGTGGGCGATCCGATGTTGTATGGCACATTTATGTATATCTTTAATCGCTTGTGCGATCGCTTTTCAATTGAAGTCGTGCCGGGCATTTCTTCAGTGATGGCAAGTGCAGCAATGCTGGGTGTACCTATTACTTATCGAAATGACGTATTTAGTATCATGCCGGCTACTTTAGAGGCGGAAATATTGCGGGATCGCCTAGCATTTATCGATGCAGCGGCGATTATTAAATTAGGCAGACATTTCACTAAAGTTCGCAATATTCTCCAGGAATTAGGATTATTAGAACGCGCCCTCTACATCGAACGAGCAACCTTACCCAATCAGCAAATTATTCCGATTACCGAAATCGATCCAGAGGCTGTCACCTACTGGTCATTAATTCTGATTCCTAGTAAAACTAAACCCCAATAACTCTATAGACACTAAGTTAAATCTTCTATCCCCTACTTGACAGAACCTATAGGGTTTAGATAATATTATGAAAATGTCTTTTCTTCGTTGCTTTTTTTGTTGCACAGGAGGTTATATATCGCGTTTCTCGGATTGATAAGGTAATCTATTTTCTTCTCCGTTCTCTGTCACCTAAAAATAACTACCATGTCCGATTCTCCTGAATCTATCCGCAATACTAGCGTCAGCGATCAAGCTACTAATAATGATGCTCTCGGATTTGAGCCTTATGTAATAGCGATCGCTGAATTTTTGTTGCATGAGCAGACACAACCACCCCTAACTTTATCGGTTGAGGGAGAGTGGGGTAGTGGCAAGTCTTCTTTTATGAAAATGTTAGAGGAATATTTACGAAAAAAGGGAGGTCGGACAGTTTGGTTTAATGCTTGGCGACACGATAAAGCGGAGTCGGTATGGGCGGCTTTTGCGCTGTCTTTTATTAAGCAGATTTCTACGCCCAAAAATTGGCGAGATTTACCTCGAATTATTATAGGACATTTTAAGTTACAATTATTGCGTTTTAACTTAGAAAAAGGCTTATTTGAATTAATTAAAGCTTTACCAGTAATAATTTTTGTGATTTGTGCCTCAATTGCCATTCCCTTTATTTTAATCGGTTATGGAGTTGAAGGAATTAACGAATTAATCGGAGCAATAACTTCTCAAGATGTTTTTTGGAGTAAAATTAATTCAGTTTTTAAACTGTTATTTACCGCCGGAGGTTTAACTTTATCAGGAGCGGGGATTTTCGCTGGTATTAAGAGTTTATCGAGAAATTTTCAAAGGTTACTTCAAAACCCCAAAAACAACCTAATTAAATACATAGAAGCCCCAGATTATAAAAAACAATCGGCATTTGTAGAAGAATTTCATGAAGATTTTGCTAAAATTGTTGATGCTTATATTGGCAATGATCGAGTATATGTATTTATTGACGATTTAGATCGCTGTGAACATCCAAAATCAGCGGACTTGATGCAGGCGATTAACTTGATGATTGCTGATGATCCTTCAGTGGTGTTTATTTTAGGAATGGACAGAGAAAAAGTAGCCGCTAGTTTAGCGGTAAAATACGAAAACATTCTCAAGTATTTACCGTCGGAAACCACAGAAATTGATCCTGATATTTTAGCGAGACGTAGTTCTAATAAAGGGTTAGCTTATGGTTATACCTTTATTGAAAAGTTTGTCCAGCTTCCCTTTTTAGTTCCCCAACCATCCCGGTCGGATTTTGAGCGTTTTTTGACTCAGCTTGCTACTTCAACTCCTTCCAATTTACCGCCAGATAAATCCTCTTCTAAATTTTTTCAGTCATTCTGGGGTATGTTTAAGTTAGCTTTACCTTGGAGAAATAATTCGCAAAAGCATCTCACTTCTGCAACAAGTAATCAGACAAGTGATTTAAACAACTCGTCTCTAGATAATCCTTTAATAGAATCCGAACAAACCGAAAAAGAGAAAGCACAAGCAGCCGTAATTAAGCGATTAGAAGCGATTCAAGTCAAAAATTTTGATAAAGATTCCCCAACAGTGCGGAATGTCATTATGATGGTAGCTCCCGCATTGGATTACAATCCGCGACGGATTAAACACTTTATCAATGTCTTTCGTCTCAAGGTTTATATCGCTAATGAAACTGGTTTATTTTTTGAGGAGCGAGACGAGGATAATAATTTGTTATATCCTTCTCTAACTTTTGAACAGTTAGGCAAATTTACTGCCATTAGTTTAAAATGGCCATTGTTATTGTCAGATTTGGAAAATGATAAGCAAATTTTAGCAAAACTAGAAAAATTTGCACGGGGAGAGTTGAGTCCACCAAATGAAGAGGAGTCGCTTCGCTATTGGGGTAGTTATAGTAAGCTGAAAGATTTAATGGCTTACGGTCATGAAAAATCGGCAGCTAACTCTAAATTTAGCTTGGCAGAGGTAAATGTTGATAAATTATTACAAGTATCACCCAGGGTAATTCGGCCAGCTAATGATCCTATTCAACCACAACAAATTCGCCAAAATATTAAAATTAGCCAAAATATTACCTCATTGCCTCTAGACTTTCACTTAGAAATGGTGGATATACCCGCCGGTAAATTTAACATGGGTTCTAATGAGTATGAAGATGAAAAACCGATACATGAAGTAATTGTGCCAGCATTTCAAATAGGCAAATATCCTATCACCCAAGCACAGTATCAAGCGGTGATGGGAAAAGCTAGTTTAATGTTTCCAAGAAATCCCCAGAACCCAGTAAAATCCGTTACTCAGAATGATGCTAAAGTCTTTTGTAAACAACTGAGCAAGTTAACGGGAAAAAACTACCGTTTGCCAACAGAAGCAGAATGGGAATATGCCTGTCGCGCTGGTACAGAAACCCGATTTAGTTTTGGCGATGATGAAAATCAATTAGGAGATTATGCCTGGTTTAGTGGTAATTCAGATAATGTAACCCATCCTGTTGGGGAAAAGCTACCTAATCCCTGGGGAATCTATGATATGCACGGCAATGTTTGGGAATGGTGTGCTGATACATATCATGAAAGTTATGCAACCAAATCAGACAATATTAAAGAAAATGGCAGCATTGCATGGGGTGATTATATTTATCTAAGTCACGGATCATTACTTCGTGGCGGCGCTTTTGACTCCTATCCCGGGCTTTGCCGTTCCGCGTATCGCGGTGACAGCGATGTTCTCCGCCACGGAGAGGGTTTTCGTGTTGTGTGCGGTCTCCCCCAATCAGTTAACAGTTAACAGTTATCAGTTGCTCCGAGCCTATATGGAAGCGCACCAATAACCAATAAAAAGATGAAGTCTAATAGGGTGAGCCTGAGAATAGCGATCGCTGTATTTGCCCATCACCGCTTTTCAAGGTTGCTTTAATGTTATACCATTTTTCTTTATTCGTAGCAGGTATCTTACTCCCCTCTCCCAGAAAGGGAGAGGGGTTGGGGGTGAGGGAAATTAACCATCTCTGCCATTACTTTTGAAAAATGGTATTAGAATCGAATCACTCCCTTTAGGCTTTGCTATGCGTGCGATTGAAACCACTGGTATCCTCAATACCCAAGGGCAAATTCAACTTGATCATCCTATTCCCCAAGAAAAAGATCGGTTTGTGCGCGTCATTCTTTTGATGTCGGAGGATGAACTGAACGAAAAAAACTGGCTAGATGCCGTTTCCCATAATTTTCCCAACGATGCCCAGTGCTGTGGAGCTAAATAATCGCACTCCCACATCTCCCAAAAAAAGAGCGCACTTTCCATATTTCCCAAAAAGCGATCATTCCGTTCTATCTCCTAAAAATAGATCGCTCTCCAGCATCAAAATGATCTAGTCATAATGACTCCACATCCGATAAATTTTGATCAATTTCTCCGATTCAAAGACTTCATAAACTAGCCGATGCTGTTTATTGATACGACGACTAATTAACCCTTTCATATCCCCTTTTAATAACTCATAATCCGGTGGGTATTGAAACGGGTCTTCTTCAATTATTTTGATAAGTTCAAGAACCTTGGGCTTCAGTCCACTAGAAGCAATCTTTTTTGCATCTTTTTGAGATTGGGTCATAAAGATTATTTTATACATTACCAATCTAACTCATCTAAGCTTAAGCTCTGTTCAATAGATTCATCACGGGCTGCCTGAATAGTTTGAATCATTCCTTCGATTCCCCTTAGATATTCGTCATCACTGACATAATCTGATTGTTCCAGAATTTTAATTTCGTCTCTAGAGAAGCGATCAAGTAACCATAGAAATTTTTCACTAATGCTATCGTCAATTTGCAAGGTAATTGTTCGCATAAATTAACTCCTAAGCTTTCTGTATAAATCGCTTTCACATTGAAATCTACACTTTGTGCATTCTATCATTATTTTCCACACCCCTACAAGCGATCGCCTTTCCACACCCCTACAAGCGATCGCTAGGAAAACCAGTAATACCTCCATCACTGAGTTCAACATATATAGCAATTGACATCCTCACCGCCGTAAAACGGACGGCGATTCCTCACCACGCCACTTTTTTAGAATGGTCGCGTCAATGGGGTTGACGCGACCCGGGATGCTGCTTCTTTAACAGAAGTCTTACGCTTTCCTCTACGTCCGTTTAAAGTCTCCGAATGTCCTCCGGCGACCTTGATATTTACCGCAGCGTTTACATCTCGATCATGAAAAGTTCCACAGAAAAGACATTCCCAC
>NZ_JADBTZ010000159.1:0-4941 GCF_020245885.1 Microcystis sp. M165S2
AAGGCCGAATTTGAAGTCTTTTCTGAACGAAACCCCCTACTATCTGTGGTCAAGGTTCAGTTTTTAGCTTGGTTATCGCTTTTTCCATTGTAGCTTAAAGCCGTCCTAAAAGGACGGGGTTTTAACCCAAATTTTCGATAAAAGTTTATGCGGATGGCGAGACTCGAACTCGCAAGGCGTAAGCCACACGCCCCTCAAACGTGCGTGTCTACCAGTTCCACCACATCCGCTTGATTTTAGCTTAACCACTATAGCACAGAAAAAAAATAATCTGCAAGCAACTTTTAAAAATTACTGCCGCACAACTTTCGCACCACCTGAGTTAGTACGGATAAACCTTTTAGGGAACCTTGAATCAAATGGAAGGCCGGGACAGGACGGATTAACATTTGTCGAGCTAGGGGCAATGGTAGCAGCTGACCTTGATTATCAATTGCCGGGGCTAAATCGGGTAAATCCTGCGTCACCTCGTCGCTAATCACGCGCACAATTGCCACTTTTTGCCCCGATAAAGCCTCTAAAATCCTTGCTCCTTCCATATCGACCACCTCATAGCCCCCCTGTCCTAAACGTCGTTTTTCCTCGGACTGGCTAATCAGGCGATCGCTGGTTAACCCTTTAACAAGGCTATATCCGGTTAATTGGGAGATTTCTGCGGTTATTTCTGGTTCGCACTGCCAATAATTCCCCTTTTCTAGGCCACAACCTTGATAGATTACCCCATCTCCGACTCGATAGCGATCGCTGAGACTGCCCGCTAATCCCATCAGCACAATTTTTCCTTTGAGCTTATTAAGAAATTCTAGAGATAGCTTAGAGACTGGGGAACTGTCGAGGAATTCTGGAGCGCCAAGGTTAATCGGGATAATTTGCGGGGCTAAATCGCCGATGTTTCTTAATCCTCGACGGATTGAGCTATGCTCGGCCCCCCGGGGAACGAGAATAATATCTTCAGGTGTGAGCATGAAATTTTTGAGAAAGTTTCCTAATTAGTCCATTGAGATGTTATAAACAATAATAGTGAACTAATTAGGAATAATTCTTAAGTAAATGGCCCTGCCACCGACTGGGCGATTGTCTTTCCCACCATGAAAAAGTCTGTCATTCTGCGTTTATCCGAGGTTAACAAGCGTTTTCCCGCTTCTACTAATCTAGCTGTCGATAATATCAGTTTTAGTTTAACAGAGGGCGAAATTCTCGGATTATTGGGCCCGTCGGGCTGCGGTAAAACCACTCTACTCCGGATGATTGCGGGATTTGAAAAACCATCTCAAGGAGTGATTGAATTGGGAGGGCGAATAGTTGCCGACGAAAAAACCTTTATTCCCCCGGAAAAACGCAATACGGGCATGGTTTTTCAGGATTACGCTCTTTTTCCCCATTTAACTATCGCTGACAATATCGCCTTCGGGTTAAAAAATTCTGGGGAGAAATTATCGACCAAAGCTATTAACGCTAGGGTGGCGGAAACTTTGGATTTAGTCGGACTGCAAGGACTAGAAAAACGTTATCCCCATCAGCTATCGGGAGGACAACAGCAAAGAGTCGCCCTCGCCCGCGCTTTAGCCCCAAAACCCTCTTTAATCCTCTTAGATGAACCTTTAAGTAATCTCGATGTGCAGGTACGGCAACGGTTACGGCACGAGATCCGTCATATCCTGAAAGCGACTGGTATCTCGGCCATTTTTGTCACCCACGACCGGGAGGAAGCAATGGTGATCAGTGACACAATTGCCGTCATTTGTCAAGGAAAATTAGAACAAATTAACAATCCCGAAGCAATTTATAGTCATCCGGCCTCGCGATTTGTGGCCGAGTTTGTCACCCAAGCGAATTTTCTCCCCGCTAGACGGGAGGGGGAACAATGGCAAACCGAGATAGGAGTCTGGGAAATTCCCGATGGTCAAGATTTGGACAAAGGGGAATTGATGCTCAGAGAGGAAGATGTCAAAATTAAACCGGATGAGACGGGAGATCTGGTTATTTGCGATCGCCAATTTTTAGGACGGGAATACCGTTATTGTCTGCTAACGGCCACCGGCAGCCAAATCCACGCTAGAACAACGATTAACACCCAATTAGACATCGGTACAAAGGTAAAACTATCGATTATTCCCGATAGCGTCCGTGTATTTGCCGACTGATAACTGATACTAAATCCTGTTTAAGGGGTGTGGGGTGTGGGGTGTGGGGTGTGGGGTGTAGGGAAGGAAACCTCTTTCATCTCTGGTGGTGAAAATTTTTTCATCGGGACTGACTCCTGAATCCTGATCGGTCTCTCCAGCTAATATTGATATCGATCGCTATTTAGGACTAGGGTGGCATTTTTAGCGACAAAATCAATAATTTTTTTAGCCACATCAACACCGGTGGCCGCTTCTATTCCTTCCAAACCGGGAGAGGAATTCACCTCGATAACCACAGGCCCGTGATTGGACCGTAATAAGTCCACACCCGCAACCCGTAAACCCATGGCTTTAGTGGCCCGTATAGCCGTACTGCGTTCCTCTGGCGTTAATTTTACCTTTTCTGCCTTACCTCCGCGGTGAAGATTAGAACGAAAATCCCCCTCGGCCCCCTGTCGCTTCATCGAGGCTACCACTTTTCCATCGATGACAAAACAGCGCAGATCTGCCCCACTGGCCTCTTTAATATACTCTTGTACTAGAATATTAGCCTCTAATTGCCGAAAAGCTTCAATAACTGACTTGGCTGCTTGGTCGGTTTCCGCTAAGACTACCCCAATACCTTGGGTTCCCTCTAATAATTTAATCACTAGAGGGGTGCCGCCGACGGTTTCGATTAAACCATCGATATCTTGGGTTGCGTGAGCAATTCCCGTCACCGGTAGGCCTATCCCTTCCCGAGCGAGGATTTGCAGACAACGCAATTTATCCCGCGACCGAGAAATTGCTTGCGAGTCGTTGGTAGTAAAAACATTCATCACCTCGAATTGTCGGACGACTGCGGTTCCATAGAAGGTTTTCGAGGCAGCAATGCGGGGGATAATCGCGTCGAAACTCTCCAAGGGTTTACCGTTATAGACAACCGTGGGTTTATGGGAGGTGATGTTCATGTAACAGCGCAAATAATTGATCACTCGTACCTCATGACCTTGGAACTCTCCCGCTTCTTTCAGTCGCTTGGTCGAGTAAAGAGAAGCGTCTTGCGATAAAATAGCGATTTTCATAAATTTTCGCTTAAATATTGCTTTTAAAACTGAATAGCTCGTTATTCCCCCATATTGGCTTTTTTGGCCGGCAACTCATAAAATTTCTCCTCTCGATCGAAGTCCATCGATTATTATGGCGCTGACAGTTCCCTTTGAACAGTTGGGTTAAATGAAAAGTAAAAAAGTCAAGCTTAAGAACCTAAGCAAAATTAATTACACATATCTAACCACCTCTTGCCTCTTGCCTATCTTCACTAGGAAATTAATTTTGCACGACTACTTAAGACTAGATTGGTTTTTGTCGTCAGGCTAAGTTTAAGTTATAGTTTTAAGGATTTAATTGACTAACAAAGACTAGAGAAGGAGTAAAGGGAAAAGATGTCAATTAATAAATACAATTTTGTTACGGTTTTGCTCCTAGGGATGATCGATCGGTTAGAATGATAAGGTGATCGATGAAGAAAACCATGACTTTACTAGCGAAATCTTTAGAGGAACTGACCGACTGGGTAAAAGACCAGGGACAACCCGCTTATCGGGGTAAACAATTACACCAATGGCTATATGAAAAAGGGGTGCATTCTTTGGCGGATATTTCCGTATTTCCCCAAGAATGGCGCAGCAAGATGGCAGACTATCCTATTGGTCGTTCCCTTATACATTATCGCAGTGTAGCACCCGATCGCACTCGTAAATATCTGCTAAAACTGGCGGATGGTTTAATTATCGAAGCGGTGGGAATTCCTAGTGAAAAAAGATTGACAGTCTGTGTTTCTTCGCAAGTGGGTTGCCCGATGGCCTGTGATTTTTGTGCCACGGGAAAAGGGGGTTTTACTCGTAATTTAAAAGCTTATGAAATCGTTGACCAAGTGTTAACAGTACAGGAGGATTTTCAGCAGCGAGTTAGTCATGTGGTGTTTATGGGGATGGGGGAACCTTTATTAAATATCCCCGAAGTAGTGACAGCGATTCATTCCCTTAATAAAGATGTGGGTATCGGTCAGCGTTGTTTAACGATTTCTACCGTGGGATTACCCCATAAAATCAAGCAACTAGCGGCCCATAATTTACAAGTAACTTTTGCTGTTAGTCTCCATGCTTCTAATCAACAAGTTCGCTCCAAATTAATCCCCAGTGCCGATCATTATACCCTAAGTAATCTGATCCAAGACTGTCAGGAATACGTTCAAATCACGGGACGAAGGGTGACATTTGAATACATTCTTTTAGCGGGAGTGAATGATTTACCCGAACACGCAAGGGAATTAGTCAAACTGGTGAAAGGTTTTCAATCCCACGTCAATCTTATTCCTTATAATCCCATTCAAGAGGTGGATTATCAACGGCCTGATGAAAAAAGAATCAGAGCTTTTAAAACTATTTTAGAACAGGAAAAAGTCGCCGTTACTGTCCGTTATTCCAGAGGTTTAGCGGCCGATGCGGCCTGTGGACAATTGCGAGCGAGCGTCATGGTACAATAAACGGCCGTAAATCGGCCATTAACTAGGGGGTAGTGATCCGATAGTAGTGGTGAGCTACCTTGCTTATCTAGCCTGAGTTGTGTAGAATATTGACTAATAAAAATAATTACCTGATAAATGTCAAGAATTTACTTTTTATGATTCAAGAATTTGCTTTTTATGATTGCTGTTTTTATCAAAATCTTCTCTGGGATTATTAAATTTTGGTTGGATGGCGATGAAGATTTAGAACATAATCTTCTAACAAAAGATTCACCAGCTTCAATATTTCGTTGTCCTAAATGTGGT
>NZ_JADBTZ010000016.1:0-3700 GCF_020245885.1 Microcystis sp. M165S2
GCCGTCAAGAATCTGGTCAAAAACCCGAAATTATCTCAGGCAATATCTGACGTTAGTTGGGGAGAAATTACCCGACAATTAGCTTATAAATGCCGTTGGTATGGGAGAAATTACATCGAAATAGATAGATGGTTTCCTAGTTCTAAGCGGTGTAGTAATTGTGGGTATATTGCTGAGAAGATGCCGTTAAATATTCGAGAGTGGGACTGTCCAGACTGTGGGACACACCATGACCGAGATATTAACGCTAGTAAAAATATTTTGGCCGCAGGACTTGCGGTGTCAGTCTGTAGAGCGACCATAAGACCCGAACAGAGTAAATCTGTTAAGGCTGGTGCGGAACCCCGCAAGGGAAAGAAGCAGAAACCTAAATCGTGAGGTTTGGGAATCACCGTCCGTTTTACGGCGGCGAGGATGTCAATTTTGCACTCTCAAAAATTAATTATGCAAGAACTCTATTTTACCCCATGATGTCGGGAGAGCCAAAATTAGTTAGGTTGGCGACGGATTGACCCAATAAGTTAAGCTGTAACATTACCCGAAAGTTCTGCGACTAAAGGGTGATCCTTTTTTAGTTGACTTACGCCTAAAATGGAAAAACCTAATACGTTTCCCTGAAGATCAACTCTGGTCATAATTGCATCATTTTCTGTTTCCTGCATATAACCTGGTTGATCAGAAAAAAGAACTTCTAGGAAATCACCTTCTTTGTCAAACCAAATTTTTAAGTTAGTGGCCATAACAATTCTCCTTGTTTAATTCTATTCGTTAAATAGGCTGTCAATAAAAAGGCATCTTTATCAAGATATTTAGTGACAACGCATAGCCATTTATCTCCCATTAATGTATTAAGATAATAACGGTAATTTAAAATCACTTGGTTGTCGGTGTTAGATTTTCTGACTTGTTCGGGATACTGAAGCGTTTCTTCTATTCTATCCTTCAACACAGCCATCTCGGGATGGTCTAAAATATGGAGCAATCTTTCTTCTGTAAGACGCACAGGAAAGCCTCGATAATCGGTGAGGATTTTGGTCATCAGAATTTTTAGAAGCTCACGAGATAATGCTCATTATAGTCTGATAGTTTCATGACCACATATTACTATGCTTGACTAGATCTGACCATATTCGTATTGAAACTTTACAATATCAAGTTTATATCGCCTCACGAAAAATGATCGCCAATCAAAAAAACTTCACAACACCCAAAAGCGCTCGCCCTTGATAATTGAAATATCCCTGTCGGATTCGCTCCGGCCACAGCTTTCGTCATTGTGCCTTCTTAAGACCCATGGCTCAACGTAGTATGTCACAAAAAAGTAAACAAGCGGCCATGGATAATAACTATATGATTGCTGTGCTGAGAGCCTTTTGTCAAGCCTAATTGAGATGCTCTTACCCTCGGAGAAAGATGCTCGCCACGAATAAAGAAAATGGCATAAAATAGAAAAAACTCACCCTCAGCGACCAAGGCGATGGCAGCAGAAACGGCGAAAATCAAGCTTTATCGGAAAACCTATCAACTTCCCCGACTAAATCGCCCCGATTTATTAATTTTACAGGATCAGATTCAAGAAAGACAGCAACTGATTAAAACCGGAAAACGGGTTCGCAATACATGGCTAGGATTGAGGAAAAAAGAAGAACCCCTCGATTTCGAGGAAACCTTTCAAGAATTGGAAAGATTAGTCGGGGACTATAACCAGTTAATCAGATTTCTCACCGACCATAAAGATGAATACCGGCGGTTTTTCCTGTCACTCACCGAGGAAATCAAAGAGGCAGTGGCGGTTAAATGCCAGAAATTGGCAGAAACAGAGCGAAAACGCCAATCTCTAGAGAATAGCATCGGCTCGGCCGAACTGCGAGATACCCTGAGACTACAGAAACAGCAGATTTTCCGCACCGTGATTCTCGTCGGTCGCGCTAGCTTGCTCATGCTCAAGAAAATCGACCTAATCAGCGAAAGTATCCAGAAATTAGCCGAAGATCAGGATACACAAAAACGGGTTTTCTCGAAAATGATCGGCGAGTTGAACGGGTACAAACAAGTGTATCAGTTGCAGATCGAGTTAGATAATCTGGAAAAAGAAGCGATCGAAATGGCCAAAGTAGCCATTAATCTAGAACAATACCTAAAACCAATTATCGGACAGTTTCAGGGTTTGATCGATCAAGTAGTGACCATTGACGGGGAACTTTCCCGCAGTGTCAGCGAAGTGGAATCCCTCGTCCAGAACATTCTCAGTTCCGAATCGGCCGTATCTTTCCGCAAAAACGAGAATCTATCGGCTAGTTTGCTCAATTTCCTCGTCACCAGCGAAGAAAAGCGCGGACGTTTAGCGAGCGCATTAGAGCGAGCCGAACAGGAAGGATGGCAATGGACAGAAGTGGAAATCCCCGACGAGGAAATCGAACTGGAAACCGCCATTCAACGCATCAACAACCATGTAATCGAGAGAGTCAGGGACTTTAGCACCTCCGTCGTCGGTGACTCTCCTATTCCTCCCCAAACTCAACCAGAGACAGCGCCAGGCAATAAAACTTCATTTACCGAAAACTATCAGTCATCAGTTATCAGTTATCAGTTAGGGACAGCGCCAGGGGATAAAACTTCATTTACCGAAAACCTACCCAAGGGAGTCACACTAGAGATGGTAAGCTTACCAGCAGGTAAATTTCTCATGGGTTCTTCTGAAAGCGATTCTGAAAAGCCTCCACACCAAGTTAAAGTCAACAGTTTTGCCATTGGCAAATATCCCATTACTCAAGCACAATATCAAGCAGTAATGGGAGACAATCCCTCTCGTTTTAAAAATAATCCCCAAAATCCGGTAGAAAATGTTAGCTGGAATGACGCTCAAGCTTTTTGTCAGAAATTGAGTCAAATAACCGGAAAAACCTATCGCCTACCCACAGAAGCGGAATGGGAATATGCTTGTCGTGCGGGGACAACCACTCGCTATTATTTTGGTGATGATGATAATCAGTTAGGAAATTACGCTTGGTATGATGGAAATCCTAATGACACAACTCATCCCGTAGGACAGAAAAAGCCCAATGGTTGGGGACTGTATGACATGAGTGGCAATGTTTGGGAGTGGTGCGAAGACGATTGGCATGATAGTTATAAGAATGCGCCGGATGATGGCACGGCGTGGATTGATAATGATAATCGTTCTCAGTCTGAAAAATGTCTGCGCGGCGGTTCTTGGCTCGACTTCCCTTATAACTGTCGTTCTGCCATCCGCAGCAGGATCAACCCCGGCATCCACTACAGCGTCAGCGGTTTTCGGGTTGCGTGTGTCTCCCCACGACTTTAACCCTTTGCTCTTTTGCCTTTTTGCCCTTTGTCTCCCGCCGCTAGGCGGATAGTTTTGCGATAGACTAGGATTTTGCGGTGGATTGCGCCGCGCTAATTTTTATCAATCTCGCTCGTCCCAGTTCATTCTCTAAGACTTTCTGATATAGTTCACTTATTATTTTCGTTATCGAAAATTTGGGTTAAAACCCCGTCGTTTTACGACGGCTTTTCTTGATCTTTAATAGAGCATCTGAGAACTTCCAGGGTTGCACCTCCTACAGAAGAAACAAAATAACTAGGAGACCAAAGAGCATCTTTCCCATAGGGTTTAGGATAGCCAGCTTGTCCATACCTGCGACTAGAAACCCCTTTTAAAGAATTAACCATTACAGAA
>NZ_JADBTZ010000160.1:0-7009 GCF_020245885.1 Microcystis sp. M165S2
AATCACTGCGTCGCAGATAAATTACCACTTGACGCATTTGTTTTTGGGGATGACGACGATAGACGCGAATGCGATAATCAAGCATTCGGAAAGGAATCTTAGAGTCGGGGTCGGTTTGAAATTCGGTATGGAGAATTAATTGCTCTGACTGCAAAAAAATCAGAGAATCGGCGCGAATGGGGTCTAATTGTAATTCCGTCGGGTCGAGGACGGTTAAGGGGAGGGGAGAACCCAATAACCAAGTGGCTAGATCATCAGAGAAGTTTTCGGCGATAAATTTACAAATATTATCAAACATCGTGAGCGTTTTGCCTTTGTAATTGCTCGATCGCGTCGGGGGATAAATCGGTAAATCGGGCGATTTATGGGATAGGAAAGCCTTTTAAAATAACTATAAAGTACCAAACAGACCTAACGTGATTTTCCCTGCACCGCCACCAACTAAAACCATCAGTAAATCGCAGGTGCTAATCATAGTAAAGAGATCAGATAAAGCTTGTTTTTCTTGAGAACTAATCATTTTTTTCTGCTACTTATTTTAGATCATGATTTAATCCTGTTTTAATTTCACAAACATAATTAACGGTAGTATAATCGGTCTGAATAATTAACTTTCCATCAGCCAAGAATTTTATATATAGGGTTTATCTTCAATAGTTGCCTGAAAATTAGGTAAGGATTCCAGACAGGTGAAACATTGATGAAATAGGGGATGTTTGAGCTACATAAGCAATAGAAAGTTACCTTTTCTCTAAAATTAGTAGATATTCGGATTTCATGCCATCAGGATTTTTATTCTTGCGAGATTTGAATAATTGTCTGGTTTTAATTCTATCCTCAAAGACGGTATTAAAAATAAAGCCATTTTCCTGAAAATATTCCTGTAATATTCGCCAAGTTTCTACTTCCATTCCATCCACTTTCGGATTACCGACAAAAATGCAAGCTTTCCCAGCTTGTTTTAATTTTCTGGTGGCATTTTCTAAAGCATTGATAGTGTGACAAAAATAGGAATCGAGTATTTTATGTAAATTCTCTTTCTCTAAACTCGATCTCACCTGATTTAATGTTTCGGTTTCGATTAATCTGGTAGCCTGTCGGTAGGGAATTTCTAGCTTAGAGATTTTTTGCACTTCTTTTTCTGTATATCCTAACCAATATAAATCTAGTTTTGCTGTTCTGATATATTCCTGTGCTTGCAGATAGGGGGGTGAACTAATTAAACAATCTAACTCTAGATTTTGATCGATCTCAAAAGTGGCACTATCTACTCCTCCATAAAAAAGCACCTGATTACAATTATGCCAAGTTATGGCAATATATTGATTGACGCTGGTTAAAGTTTCAAAACTCATCTCTTTAATCGTTCGTTTTAATTCCTCTTGCCAATCTCTTTGTAATAGTTCCTGTATATCTGATTTTTTGTATTTAGATTGAAATAATTTAGGTTTGGTATGTTCTGCATAGGAAAACTGCTTACTAACTTTCACTAAAACCGCTTGAATGATCTGGGAATACAAATCAGGTTCTAGACTTTTTTGACCTGCCCAAAGTTTCTGTAAAACTGCTAAAATTTCCTCTGGATACCAATAGTTTAAATTTGACCACTGAGGGATAAATTTATCTTCGTTGGCAAAAACTTCTAAGATTTTTTTATCTAACTCTGAGTAACTCAATAGTTCTTGGTGTTCTGTGATCTTAATCGGTATAATATGGTTTAAAAGATAATTCAGGTCAGTTAAAACCGCATTTCTTTGACAAAGTTTAGCCTCTAAACCCACCGTACCCGAACCGGCAAAAGGATCGATAATCCAATCATCCTTTTTAGTGTAAGTATCAAGGCAAAATCTAACCACTTGGGGAATAAATTTGGCAGGATAATAATAGATGCCATGGGTTAGATAACTGGTGCTGGTGATTTCTGGTACTAAATCTCGAAAAGAAACTAATCGTGGGGTTCCCCGATTAAATTCTTCTAAATTATTAAAATCGAAAAGTTCTAACTGCATGATTCGGCTATCAATTCTTCCTAGGGTAGGCCAGCTAATTAAAATAAAGATTAAAACCGTAGTCGATCAATATTCTAACTTATCGTCCCTTAACCTAACCGAGAACTCAACTTTTTTACTTTTTACTTTTTACTTTTTACTTAACGTGATATACTGCCAGAGGAAAAAATGACGTTTTAATTAGTCTGCGTGAATAGCCAATCCTCGACGATCATAGAACAGGTTAGAGTCCTTGACCCCCTGACACAAACCGATCGCATTGCCGATGTCTGGATTGAGGAGGGGGTAATTAAAGCGATCGAATCTCAGCTTCCCCCAAGAGAAAATAGTAACTATATTTCCGGTCAAAACTGTATTTTTGCTCCCGGATTAGTCGATCTCTACAGTCATTCCGGGGAACCCGGCCACGAGGACCGAGAAACCCTTGCATCTTTGCTCAAAGCGGCCACGGCCGGAGGCTGCACCCGGTTGGCAATTCTCCCCAATACTCTCCCCCCTCTCGATCACCCGGCACTTATTAGCACATTACAGCAAAAAAGTCAAGGGTTTTTTGACTCAAAATCGACTCGTCTGCATTTTTGGGCAAGTCTCACCCTAGGAAGACAAGGGCAAAAAATGACGGAATTAGCCGATTTAATGCCTGTAGCGGTGGGTTTTACCGATAATCGCGGTCTAGAAGACTTGGGACTGTTGCGGCACTTATTGGAATACCTAAAACCCTTCGGTAAAAATATCGCCCTTTCCCCCGTAAATCAGCAATTAAAGGGTAATGGAGTCATGCGTGAGGGAGAAACCTCGATTCGCTTCGGTTTACCCGGAGATCCTGCTATTTCCGAAACCACTGCTTTAGCAACAATTTTAGAAATCGTCGCCGAAACTAATACACCTGTTCACCTAATGCGAATTTCTACCCGTCGAGGAGTGGAATTAATTCGCGAGGCAAAAATGCGGGGATTGCCGATAACCGCTAGTGTGACGTGGTTGCATCTCCTCTTAAATACAGGATCGATCGCCAGCTATCATCCCAGTTTACACCTCGCTCCACCCTTGGGCAACGAAAGCGATCGCAAGGCGTTAATTGCGGCAATTAAGGAGGGAATTATCGATGCAATCGCGATCGATCATCGTCCCTATACCTACGAAGAAAAAACCGTTTCTTTTGCAGAAGCACCCCCCGGCGCGATCGGGTTAGAATTAGCTTTACCGCTACTCTGGGAAAAATTAGTAATAACCGGGCAATTATCAGCTTTACAATTATGGCAAGCGCTTAGTCTCAATCCCTGTCATTGTTTACAACAAAAACCGGCATCTCTCAACCCCGGCAATCCCGCGGAAGCAATTCTTTTTCATCCCCAAGCAAGCTGGAAAGTAACGGCAAATAATCTTCACTCCCTCAGTCATAATACTTTCTGGTTAAATCAAACAATTACGGGAAAAGTGTTAGAAATGTGGAATTTTTAAAGGGTGGCCAATTTCTATCTTGAGACTCTCCTCGTTTTTTGGATAATGATCAGCTAGAATTCTAGAGAGAACTAGAGTAATGTCATGGAAAAAGAACTGGTATCAGAAAAGCGCGGTTATCTGCTTCGCACGGTGGCAGAAGCTAAAGAAATTGTCCTTAATTGGTTGCGGGAAATAAATTTAGTTAATGCGATTAAATTAGGTTTACCAGAAGTGGATGACAGATATCATATTTGGCGAATTCCTTTATGTAATGAACAGAAAAAAACCGTTGGGGAAGTGGTGATCGATGCCTACACCACCGAAATTTTATTAGATAAAACAACTCGGACTGAAATTATTATCGCTCGTCTGTTAAAACAGGATGAATCTAAATTAGAAACCCGCAAGAAACCCAAAAAAGAATATAAGCTTTCCTCTCTGAGAAATACCATCGGATTTGGTGATTGTAGCGAACTTTTGGAGGAAATGCCCGCAGAAAGTGTTGATTTAATCTTTACCTCACCACCCTATTTTAATGCTCGTCCGGAATATTCAGAATTTGAAGAATACGAAAGCTATCTATTGAAGCTGCGACAGGTAATCAGAAAATGTCATCGAGTTTTGAGTGAAGGACGTTTTTTTGTCATTAATATTTCTCCCGTGCTGTTGCGTCGTGCTTCCCGTAATCAAGCTTCTAAACGTATTGCTGTCCCCTTTGATTTGCATCGAATTTTTATTGAAGAAGGTTACGATTTTATTGATGATATTATTTGGCTAAAACCAGAGGGAGCAGGGTGGGCAACTGGTAGAGGACGCAGATTTGCCGCCGATCGCAATCCTCTCCAATACAAAACTGTGCCGGTGACTGAATACGTTTTAGTCTATCGTAAACATACGGATTTACTCATCGATTGGCATATTCGCAATCATCCCGATCAAGAAGTAGTAAAAGCCTCAAAAATTGCCGATGGTTATGAACGCACTAATGTCTGGAAAATTAACCCAGTCACTAACTCAAAACATCCCGCCGCTTTTCCCGTAGAATTGGCAGAAAAAGTGATTACCTATTACTCTTTTAAAGGTGATGTGGTTTTAGATCCCTTTGCCGGTTCAGGAACCGTGGGATTAGCAGCAGCTTCTTTAGATAGACGTTTTGTTTTATTCGAGAGTAATTTTAATTATATTGAACTGATACGAAAGTTAATTACTGAAGGCAATAAGATTGATTTAGACTCAGTTATTTGGCTTAATTGTCCGTTAGAAAACTAACAATGATCGAGGTAAACACCATGACAGCCCGTAAAAGTCACGCTTATTTTACTCCAAAAGACTATCTGGAAATAGAGAAAATTAGTCCCATTAAACACGAATATATGCAAGGGCAAATCTTGGCGATGGCCCAGGCCAGTAAAGCCCATGTTATCATCACAGGTAATCTTTCAGCCCAATTAATTAATCATTTACGGGGTAGTTGTTGTCTTGCCTACGCTACCGATATGAAAGTGCGTCTCCCTAGCTTAAATGTCTTCTATTATCCCGATTTTGCCATTACTTGTGACCAACGGGATCGAGTTTCCGAGGAGGATTTTATTCTGCATCCACGAGTGATTATCGAAGTTTTATCCGACTCTACGGCAGCCTTTGATAGAGGCGATAAATTTGCCAATTATCAAACTATCCCCGAATTACAGGAATATCTTCTGATTCATCAACAACAAGTCTTAATTGAACAATATCAACGTCAATCTAATAACCTCTGGATTCCCCATATTTATCAAGCGGGAGATTTAATCACTATTAACTGTATTAACTTTTCTTGTCCGATAGAAATTCTTTATCAAAACCTAGAAATTCTTAGCTAGAATCTTGGCCGTAAAAATGGTAAAATGGGTTCAGGTGTTAGGAAGAATTTGCCCTATTTCCTAAACCCCTAACAACTTAGACAATTAACCCCTTTGTCGAGTATTAATCACCTCACCGGCTGCATTAACTAACTCTAGCTGTAGCGGCATTTGTCCCATAGCGTGAGTGGAACAACTTAAACAGGGATCATAGCAACGAATACCCGCTTCCACACGGTTTAACATCGCTTCGGGAATTTCGCCACCATGGATATAATGTTGGGCGATTTGTTTCACTGTTTGATTCATGGCCAAATTATTATTACCCGTGGCAATAATCAAATTCACCGTTTCAATCAAACCATTTTCATCCACTTTATAATCATGGAATAAAGTACCCCGGGGCGCTTCACTAACTCCCACCCCTTGCAGATTATTAATTCCTGCTTCGGCCCGGCAGCGTTGAGAAACTATATCGGGATCGTCGATTAAAAGTTCGATACGCTCTAAACAGCCCAAAATCTCCACTAAACGAGCATAATGATAGTAAAAAGAAGAGGTTGCTACACCACCGACCCGATGGCGATATTCCCGTAACTCGATATCCGCCCCATCCGTGCCAAAATGGGAACAAACATTTAAGCGCGCCAACGGACCTACTCGATAGATACCGTTGGGATAACCGAGGGGTTTATAGTAGGGAAACTTCAAATAAGACCATTTTTCCACTGATTCGCCGATATAATCGCGATAATTGTCTTCGCTGAGGTTATCGGCCACGATATTGCCTTGACTATCAGTAAAACGAATATGACCGCCGTAGTGTTCCCACTCATCCCGTTTACCGACCAATCCCATAAACAGGGAAGGGAAATTACCAAAAGCGGCGATTTCTGTGGTTAAATTGTCTAGAAGCCCTTTAAACAGGTTTAAAGCCGTGTAAAGAGTCGCTTTAGACTCCGGCAGTCGTTCTTTAATCCATTGTCGCCCTTCTTCGCTCAAAGGAGAACGCACACCTCCCGGGACAGACCAAGCGGGGTGAATTTTTTTCGCTCCCAAAAGTTCAATAACTTTCTGTCCAAATTGACGTAAACGGATACCTGCTCGTGCTAGGTCGGGATCGGCCGCAATTAAACCGAAAACATTCCGTTTAGCGGGATCACTTTCCCAACCAAGCAGAAAATCGGGACTGCTAAGATGGAAAAAGCTTAAAGCATGGGATTGGGTTAACTGTCCCAAATTCATCAAGCGCCGCAGTTTTTCACCCGCGGGGGGGATTTGCACCGCTAGAATTTTATCGCCAGTTTTGGCGGCACAAAGTAGGTGACTAACGGGACAAATACCGCAAATTCGGGCAGTAATTCCCGCCATCTCCCACATCGGCCGTCCCTCGCAGAATTTCTCGAAACCGCGATACTCGACCACATGAAAACGCACGTCATCCACTTCCCCCGCATCGTCAAGGAAAATCGAGATCTTGGCATGGCCTTCGATCCGGGTGACGGGATCGATAACGACGGTTTTAGTCATAGTAAGTCCTCATCGAAAATTTTGGGTCTGAAACCCCGTCGTTTCACGACGGCTTTACCGTTAAATACTAGCGCATTTACCAAATATATGCTAAAATGTGAGACATGGAAAAAGCATATTCTTACCGATTTTACCCCACACCAGAACAAGAGTCGCTATTGCGGCGCACCTTGGGCTGTGTAAGAT
>NZ_JADBTZ010000161.1:0-9107 GCF_020245885.1 Microcystis sp. M165S2
ATCGGAAACAGCCATTGCTATTACTTTTTTAGTTATCAATCTTTCCACCCTGCTTCGGCAGGTTTTTTGGGCTTTTTTATGTCTGAAATGGAAAAACCGCACTTTTTCTCGGTCAATGATGACAATAAGTTATGACTTAGAGATTAATCAACAACTAAAGCTTATGCTTGTAGCTAAGTGAAATCATTGATTAAGAGACCTGTACTTTTCAATAACTTTTTCAGCAGACCCTACATAAACAACCTATAATCTACATGAAAGAAATGTCCTAATAATTTCGCCTGTTCTTGGCTAATTGACCCTTTTCCTGCAATTAAACTAGAAGCAATTTTGTCAGAGCCAAGGATTATGGCTATGTCTTTCTTGTTAACGCTTTGTTGCTCCATCAAAAACAATAACATAGAATTAGGTGTGGTTGATTCTTGTAGATAAAAGCTTCTTTCAAAATTCTCAATTAAAAAAATTAGAAGCTCATAAAGTTCATCTTCTTCGGGAGTTCGATGCTGACGGTGCATCAATTCTTCGACAATAACCAGAGCTTTTTCATTTTCTGCTTCTGTTCTGATAACTTTAGGTAAATGGCGAGCTAGTAATTCTTTGTATTTTTCTGGATTAAAAGTAAGGGTCATTTTTCCATTGCTCCTTATCGTATTCAGCGTGAGTTAAAACATACTTGATATAAATTAGCCGCTTCTGATAATCGATACTGGTTATAAGGCGATAACGATTTCCTTTAATGTTAAAAACAGTAAAATTACCAACTGCTTCTGCTTGGGGAAATACTGTTTGAACCTCAACTAAATTATACCAAATTGCTTGACTGGCAATTTTATGCCAATTTTCTAAAGCTATTCGGGAATCAGCGTGTTTATTCGTAAATTCTCGTAATCTTCGATAGCTGATGACGTGCATTTATAAAAACAAACATAAATTATCTCTATTGTAAAAAAAGGTGGACAATGCTCATTAAATCAAATTAAGGAATACATTTTTTAACTTGCTCAAGAGACAATCCCAAGGTACTAGCAATTTGCTCGGCCGTCAAGTCAAGCTCAACTAAGTTTGGAATAATTTCTAGTTTTGCTTTTTGTCTTTCTCTTTCCAGAATCGTCAGGCTTTCTTTAACATAAGGTATAGCAGTTTCTTCTATTATTGATTCAATATTTTCTGTCTCATAACTTTGTGAAGGATTAGCACAGAGGTTAAGATTACTGATTTGAATTGGATTGCCGACAATTTGATATTGAGAGTTAGCATATCCCAGCCTCTCAATAGTAGCACGAAAATTAGACTTATTTAAATCTTCTCCTAGAGCTTCGGAAAGAATGCGCCACAGTTGATAAGCTTCATCTTTAGTATGCCCTGCCGAACAATGATATTCTTCAGAAATATGGGTATATTTTTTGCCATTAAGGACTCCCTTCAGAATCGCAACTTGCAGACTGTCAAGATGTTGTCCCGTTTGCGCGAAAACTAGGTCATCCACGTATTTCAACACCGCTTGTACGTCCATTGCCCTGTTGCTTCATAGTTATAACGCCCAGCCGTAATTATCCGCTATTATCCGCTTTTTGTCAAGATTATTAATAAAACTCCCGCCTTTATCCGCCACAATCCGACTTTAGATTAGCTGAAATCAGGCTTATGCTTGAAGTAGAAATTGATGAGGCTAAAAGAATGGCTAATAAAATTACCACCATAACACTAGCTACTGGAGTTTTCCTCGGTTGTGCAGTCATTAAAACTCCCGTTGTAAATTCTGCTCCAA
Source organism: Microcystis sp. M165S2 (assembly GCF_020245885.1). Lineage (NCBI taxonomy): Bacteria > Bacillati > Cyanobacteriota > Cyanophyceae > Chroococcales > Microcystaceae > Microcystis > Microcystis sp. M165S2. The sequence continues at coordinate 1,769 of NZ_JADBTZ010000161.1, forward strand.
CATTACTCGGACCAACTCCTTATCTTAGCTTTAATGATAGTCCATTTAAAAATGTTAGCTTTAGCTATTTTCACCTTGAGAATTTTGAGGATGGTTCCCTGAATGTGCCAGGTGTTACAGCCTCTAGTGCTAGTGGCTTACCAGTTAGTGTGCTAGGTCCAGGTTTTTATACAGATTCTGTTGATATTGACGACGGAGTGATTGATGGAAACGGGCAACAAGGTCATGGTCTCGTTGAACTAGGCAATGGAATAACAGGAGGCTTTAAATTTACTTTCAATGCCAATACTTTAGGAAACTTTCCTACTCATGTAGGTATTGTCTGGACAGATTCATATTCAAGCTTTGGCGGAATAGATCAAACACCACTAACTTTTGAAGGGTTTGATGCACAAGGAAATTCTTTAGGTACTATTGCACTTGGTCAGGGACAGATTGGCGATACCAGAAACGACGGAACAACAGTTGATGATCGCTTTTTTGGAGTTATCAATTTAGCAGGCATTTCAGCTATCTCAATATCTCAGAATTTAATCGATGTAGGCTTTGGAGTAGATCACTTACAATATGGATTTTTTTCCCAATCTAGTCAACCTGTTTCTGAACCTTCCACTGTCTTTGGTTTATTAGGATTCGGTTTATTTGGACTAGGTGTATTCTGCAAGCGGACTGTTTCAGCTAATTGGATATAATAGATTCTCCCGATCTCCCGGGGAGCATCCCACTTTTGCAATAAGCAATTGTACTTAGATGCGAAATGCTTATATGGCAAGCCTTTTCGGGAGTTCATAGATTTTTAACGGTTCTCTAAATTGTGTGATTGGAACCAGAATCGTTATACTAAATCTGGTTATTAAAGACTGATTATTTATCCCCCCTTTTGCCTTTTGCATGAGTGCCTGTCTTCATAAGTAGCCTATGCTCAACGGATTTAGTATAACTTCTGGTGATCACCATAAGTGAGAGAAATTCACAAATATGAGATACACCCGATTGATAGTGAGCACTCATTATATGTTAATAAACATAAATAAATATGAAGTAATTTAAGTTTCAAGAAGAATGAACCCGATCTTTTTTACGATGGGGGTAAACCTAATTTTCAATTTCTCAGGTTGAAAGATGAATCCAGATTAAGCTATCTCAACGATAAGAGGACAAGCCAATGTTTGAAGATTTTACCTATATTACCGATGAGGCTTTTTTAGAGAATTATTGGTGGGAAGAACAAGTTATCTGTCCCCACTGCCAAGGCAAAGGAAGAATCTATCTAGAGACGGAGAATGAATCCGTCCCCTGTAAATTCTGTGAGGGTAAAGGCATTATTAAACGAAAACAAGAGGAAGCTAACTATTCCTAAAAATCTGTATAATTAGATACCATACATTAAAAATCTTCTTGAGTTAAAACCTCTGGCTGACATTGTTTAATTTCGCTGTTAATTCCCAGAGCCGATTCCGATTGTAGGTCTTCGATATAACCGGATTGATGGGATAAAGCTTCAGAAAAACTCTCGAAAGGACCGAAATAATAGAGACATTTCGGCTGACTGGTGGTGATCTCTACCCACCAGGGTTGAGGTGGTAAACTAGGCTTGATCGAGACAGTTTCGGGGTCAAGAGGCTTTATACTGAGAATCTTAGCCCCTTGGCGCAGGAGGCGCTGTGTTTCTTGACTCATGCGGCTTTTAGGTACTCGCAGGACTGTCCGGGAGAAGCGTTGAGGCAAAGAGCCAGAAGAACCGGAAAAAACAACTTCATAGAGAAATATTTGATTCTCTCCCTGATTATTAGCCTCTAGCATACAGAAAAGATTCTCTTTTAAGGGTAAGGGTTAAAAAAACAGACGCTACTCCTAACAGAGTAGCGCATCTTGATACGATAGCATAGAGCGGCAAAAAGTTAGGTTTTGTCCTACTCTCCCCTGACAGCATAGCTTGACGGGTTCTTTATTCAAGATGCTGTAGGGGAATATATAGCCGTTATCTTAATGGTGGGATAGGAAGTTTTCGTTTTGGGGAGTCGGTGGTCGATGCCAAATCCTGTTATACTTCATCTTTATGAGAAACACTGTCAATAGGGTTTGCGGCAAAAAGTTTTTCCTAGGGGTAGGGTGTGGCGTGTAGGGTGTGGGGTTTTCCCCATTTTTAGGTGGTCAATTACCTAATTTTCAGGGAAAAAGTCCCTAAATTTTCCCACCGAACAATCCAATGGCTGGCACTTTTTGATTTCAAAAAGACCAAAAGATATTATCCAACAAGGTTTTTATATTTATGCAGCAATCTCTCAAGAATATTGACAACAAATAGAGGTTTTTGACAAATATGCAGCCACCAAAATTAAGCTTAGGAACCAGATTATTTTTATCCCATCTCCTCGTTATGGTGGTGGGATTGAGTAGCTTTATTATCATTGCTAAATTATCTTCTCCGCGAATGTTTGTTTTGCGTTTGGAACAGTTAGAAAGGCAGGGATTTTTTACCGTGCGATCAGCGAGAACTTTCTTGGTTAGGGGTTTTGAGACAGCTTGGGATAGTAGTGCTATTTGGTCATTCATTGCGGGAGGAAGTACGGCTGGTTATCTGAGTTTTTTGGTTTCTCAACGCATTATGAAACCGGTAAAACAAATGAAACAAATCACTAAAAATTTTGCTGAAGGGGATTTATCGGCGCGAGTTCCAGAAAGCGAAATCCCAGAATTAAATCAATTAGCCATCAGTTTTAATCAGATGGCGATTAGTTTAGCCGATGTGGAAAAACGGCGACAGGAATTAATCGGTGATCTTACCCACGAATTACGCACCCCTTTAACTGTGGTACGGGGATATTTAGAAGAATTAGCCGATGGTGCGATCGAACCTAATCCAGAACTTTATCAGAAATTAGTGAAAGAAACCCGCAGGTTAGAACGTTTAACCCACGATCTACAGGAGCTATCGCGAGCGGAATCTGGTTATCTCTCGATTAAACTGCAACCTGTTAATTTATTAACTTTGTTAAATTCTCTCATCGAAAAATTTGCCGATCAATTATTAGAAGATGGACCAACTTTACAGTTAGATTGTCCCCCCAATTTACCATCTGTCATGGCCGATCCCGATCGCCTCGAACAAATCTTAGTTAATCTGCTCGGTAATGCCATTCGTTACACCGATAATGGTGCAATTACCCTGCAAGTGACAAGGGACAAAAATCGCCTACAAATTGCCGTTATCGATACAGGAATTGGCATCGCAGCAGAGGATTTACCCTTTATTTTCGAGCGCTTTTGGCGGGCCGATCGTTCTCGTTCCCGTTATTCTGGGGGTAGTGGTATTGGTTTAGCGATTACCCGTCGTTTAGTGGAATTACACCAAAGTCAAATCGAGGTGGAAAGTGAATTAGGTAAAGGCAGCACTTTCCGTTTTTCCCTAGCAATATCGGACAATTGAGAGATGGGGATTTTTCAGTGAACAGTGAACAGTAAACAGTGAACTGATAACTGATAACTGATAACTGATAACTGATTAAATGCCGTGACTTTTGCCGATAACCCAATGACGACGGAAGAAGCGAGCGAGCGAGGTTTCTTCTAAGGATAAGTAAATCGGTCTTCCGTGGGGACAGGTGCGGGGATTACGGGTATTTTGCCAATCATCGAGTAAATTCTGCATTTCTTTTAAACTTAAAGCTGTACCGTTGCGGATAGCACTCCGGCAAGCGGTAGCAACCTGAGCGGTTTGTAAATCCCCCCCTAAACTTAATTCTAGTAAAGCATCAGCCCGATCCTCGCGTTCTTTTAGTAGAACAGGAATACTACGAATTGCCCAAGAGCGATCGCCAAAACTAGCAATTTCTAATCCTAAACGTTGTAATTGTTCGATTTGTCGAGTAGTTAACTGATTTAAGATGATCGGAGTATCTAACGGCACGATTTCCCAGTTATCCTCTAAACGTTCATACAAAACCCGCTCATGGGCAATATGTTGTTCGACTAACCATAATCCGTGAGGATGTTCGGCAACTATGTAAGTTTGGTGAATTTGGGCTACTGCCTTTAATTCCAGCCGATTTTTCGGGTATTTCTCCCCTATTGTATAGGTGCTTTTTTCTTCGGCAGCCTTGAGAATTTGACTGACGCGCTGATTTTGCGCTTTTTCGGGTATATGTTCGGGATTTAGTCCTAACGCCTTGTCTATGGCTGAAATTATCTGTTCTTGCCAAAAAATGAGGTTATGCAGGTATATTTCCGCTTTAGCTGGGTGACGATTCCAATCGATCGAACGAGGGTTAAGATGTAGATGGAGAAAACAAACGGGATAGCGATCTTTAGGGACTGTGCGAGCGAAAGCTTCAAATATTGCCTGTTCTAACTCCGATGAGCGCACCATTCGCCCATTAACAGCAATTCTAACCCAATCTGGTTGATGGCGAGAAATGCGATCGGGCAAACCAATGACTAATTCAATTTGAGCAGATTCTGCGTCAGGAGTCGTTAAGTCAAGTTTTAGGAATGCTAAATCGTTAAAATGCAGAGATTTAACTAATTGAGGTAATATTTGACTGGCATCCTTACCCGGACTAATGCGTAACCAATCTTGATGATCTTGAAAAACCTGCCAAGTAATTTGGGGATGACAGAGAGCAAAATTATGAATTAAAGTCTGTATATCCTTTAATTGTTTGTTAATTGAAGGTAAAGCTTGACGACGGACGGGAAAGTTACCAAAGAGATTCTCTACCGTGACGATAGTACCGATAGCTATAGGAATCGTTTCTAAATCATCTGGCTCGCCTTGGTGATTGTAAAGACAATAACAACCTAAATCATCGTCATGGCGACTGGCAACCCGCAGATGCGCCACCTGTGCGATACTGTGCAAAGCTTCACCACGGAATCCGAGACTGGTAATCTGCCAAAGATCGTCCCGTTGGCGGATTTTGCTGGTACTATGGGCATAGCTACACAGTTGCAAATCTTCTCTAGACATTCCCCTGCCGTTATCCGATACTTGTATTCGCCAGTTTTGGGGAGATATATCGATGCTAATCCTATCTGCCCCCGCATCAATGGCATTTTCGACTAATTCTCGCACCACAGCGCCTAAAGAGTCGATTACCTCTCCTGCGGCAATTAAATCGATTACGTCTTGGGGTAAAACTTGTATGGGCAAGGTCATCAATTAATGGTTTTAGCCAAGGGCAAACTCGGTATATTGTCGCACATGGGGCGCATGGTAAGCTAAAACGATGTCTTGTTTGGGGACTCCCCTAGCTACCAATTTATCAGCGATCGCTGCTGCCGTGCCGTCCTGCTGCACTCAGATTTTATCTCAAATGTCGGGGTGAAGACCCTCGCGCTTAGCGACGGGATGAAACCCCGACCAATATAAAACAGCGAAGCACGACTAAAATCTTGACAATCTATGCTGTATAGGTTAAGATAAAATAAGTTGTTTGAGGTCGATAAGCAATGATTGTCTTAGAAATGAAAGCCGTGGTTAAACCAAGTCAGTGTTCTGCCATTGATGAAGCTATTCGTACAGTACAATTCATCAGAAACAAAGCATTAAGGCTTTGGATGGATGCCAAGAGGGAAGACAAAATCGATAAATATTCTCTCAATAAATATTGTGCAGTTCTCGCCAAACAGTTCAAGTTTGTCGATACTCTAAATTCTATGGCTAGACAAGCATCGGCCGAACGGGCCTGGTCAGCTATTGCCCGTTTCTATGACAATTGTAAGAAAAAAATAAAAGGTAAAAAGGGTTATCCCAAGTTTCAGAAAAATAATCGTTCTGTGGAATATAAAAACTGTGGGTGGAAACTATCAGAGGATAGAAAGAAAATAACTTTCACAGATAAGAAAAACATTGGGACGGTTAAACTAAAAGGAACTAGAGACCTAAACTTTTATCCTATAGACCAAATTAAACGAGTTAGGATTGTTAAACGAGCGGATGGTTATTATGTCCAATTCTGCCTTAGCGTTGATATTCGGGAATACGCAAAACCGCTAGAACCGACTAAAAGATGTGTAGGATTGGATGTAGGTTTAAAAGTTTTCTACGCTAATAGTGATGGGGAAACGGTAGAAATACCGCAATACTATCGCAAGGCAGAAAAAAGATTAAATCGTTTGAATCGGAAGAAATCCAAAAAGTTTAGAAAAGGTCAACCCCAATCAAACAACTACCAAAAAGCTAGAAAGAGATATGCTAGAAAACATTTAAGAGTAAGTAGGCAACGTAGAGGCTTTGTCGAAAAAGAGGCATTGCACGTCATTAAATCTAACGATTTCATAGCTTACGAAAACTTAAATATTCAAGGCATGGTAAAAAACTCTAAACTAGCCAAATCTATTAATGATGTGGCTTGGTCAACTTTTCGGCAATGGTTAGAATATTTTGGCTTTAAATATGGTAAGGCTACGGTAGCAGTACCACCTCACAACACGAGTCAAAATTGCTCTAATTGTGGTCAAAAAGTACCTAAATCTCTATCTACAAGAACCCATATTTGTCCCCATTGTGGCTATGTAGAAGATAGAGATATTAACGCCGCTATCAATATTCTGAAAAGAGGACTAAGTACGGTAGGGCATACCGAAACTAATATGCTTGGGGAGAGATTCCCTCTGGTTTGGTTGGATACGTCCTGTCAGATTAAGGAAACTCGATGAACCAAGAATCCCTCGCATAAGCGCGACGGGAGTGTCAATATTAATAATATCAACCTGAATTATACAGCCATAAATGCGCGTGCTGCTGTCCCTGCAACCCAGATGAACCAAGAGATAAAGAGCCGGTTCGGTATCAAAAACTGTTTCAGTTTTGACGGGATCACTAGGCGCTCTCAGTAGGGAATCTGATTTTTGTGAATTACTGTTTGAAAGAGTCCCCGACCGAGAAAATATTGATAGAGTATTGATTAGGAGACTAGGAAAAATTCAACTTTAAGAGGATTGTCACTGATGACAGCAGTTACCGAGAATGATCTGAAAAGGTTAGAAGATTTAATCGTTAGCGGACAGAAAGCGATCGAATCCCGACTAACAGCGATCGAGTCCCGACTGACAAACCTAGAAAATGGACAGAAAGCGATCGAGAACAGTCTAGGAGAAATTAAAGGAGATATTAAGGCCTTAGATGCCAAAGTTACGGGACTAGAAAAGCGGGTTGACGATCTCAACGCACGAGTCAACATTACGACCATTGGATTCCTGGCTCTTCGGTAATTGTTATGCAAATAATTAACTTAAAATAAAATTCGATGAGAGTGCCTACGCCTAAAAGTAGCTGAAATCTATACAGGGAGACACTTAAGGCACAAATAGGTTAATACCAAAAGATAGACAATTG
>NZ_JADBTZ010000162.1:0-9412 GCF_020245885.1 Microcystis sp. M165S2
AAAGATGATTACGCTGGTCTATGCTAAGATGTGAGTAGTTCATTAGTTTGTCTGTTTGTTTTGAGCAATATCCGACTTTAACTGATGAGCTTTCCTCTGTCAAGCTTTTCAGGTGATGCACTTCAGACTTGAATCGGCGTTTCTTGATTAGGCAATTTATAGCCTTTCTCATCAAGATGAAGTATAATTTGAGGAATTTTTGATGCGTCCTAGACGCATCCCACAGCCAAATATCGCCAATTTCCCCCTAGGCTTTAGGTCTTAAATAAACTAGAGACTGTTGCCAAATTAAAGTGGGTTTATCGTAGTGATCGACCAGGTATAGACAGTTAACATCTTGCCAAAGGATGCGACCAACGAGGAGATCATCGGTGCTTAACTTAATTTCTACTTCCCGTTTCTCTTGAATATAGCTCTGTACTTGTTTAATACTCGGTAGGCCAGGATCAAATTGAGACATAATGAGTTTATCGATGAGGTGTTCATCCTCTATTATTCCTGTTGAGTAGCTTTTATTGACCATGAAAATCCCCTTTACCAAATATCAAGGCCTGGGCAATGATTTTATTTTGATAGATAACCGTCACAGTTCCGAACCCCTGATCACAGCGGAAATGGCCGTGGCTATGTGCGATCGACATTTTGGTATCGGTGCCGATGGCGTGATTTTTGTGCTTCCCGGCCAAGCAGCAACCGACTACACCATGAGAATTTTCAACTCTGATGGTTCGGAACCGGAAATGTGTGGTAACGGTATTCGCTGTCTAGCCCAATTTATCGCCCGTTTAGAGGCTAACAACAGCATTGGCCGCACCTATCGCATTCATACTCTAGCAGGAACGATGATTCCCCGTTTAGAAGCTAATGAACAGGTAACGGTCGATATGGGGCCGCCGCAACTCCTCGGCAGTGAAATCCCCACCACCTTGGTCAATGGGTCAGAAAAAGTCCTCGCGGTTCCCCTAGAGGTGGAGGGCAAAGATTGGTTAGTTACTTGCGTTAGTATGGGTAATCCCCACTGTGTCACTTTTGTCGATGATCTGGCCTCTATTCCTCTAGAAACTATCGGGCCAAAATTTGAGCATCATCCGGTTTTTCCCCAACGGACTAATGTGGAGTTCGTGGAAGTAATCGCGCCGGATTATATGAAGATGCGTGTCTGGGAAAGAGGAGCGGGAATTACTCTTGCTTGCGGTACCGGCGCTTGTGCTGTGGTGGTGGCGGCCCTGTTGACGGGCAAATGCGATCGCCGTTGTACCGTGGAACTGCCCGGTGGTTGTCTTCAGATTCACTGGTCGGAAACTGATAACCGGGTTTACATGACGGGTTCAGCTAAAGCTGTTTTTGAGGGCATTTACTTGGTCTAAACCAACCCGCTAGGACGGGGACTGAACTCCCCGAACAGCGCCACGGGATTGTTAATTCTTACAGACTGGTAATCCACGCAATGATTCCTTTACCGGTTAACACTTCAATGGCCAAAAGAGAGACAAAGCCAATCATAGCTAGTCTGCCATTCAATTTTTCAGCGTTTTTGGTAAAACCGAGACCGCTAGAACTATCAACGTACATTTTCGGTTCGACAGCAAAGTTATTCAGTCTTCCTTGTTCTTCGGTGGTGTAGCCGCGGGCAGTCATGGGGAGGCTCCTTTTTTGTGCTTATGCTAAGAAGTGTAACACATTGTTAAGTTATGTTGCAAATTTTAACAAAAAATTTCTGGAGACTCAGAAAACCTCGATGGGGTGGTCATACTAAATCCTGTTTAAAAGGTATAGGAGAGTGGGGTGTAGGGTCTAGGGTGTGGGGAGAAGGGAGCGCTGGAGCTGCGGAGTGGGGAGCAGGGAGAAACAATTCATAACTTGAGAGTTAATCACACTATTAAAAACGGATTTGGGGTCAGTCAACGGCAAGGTTCTAGGCTGTCAGGGTAGTGCTATAGTTCTATCTCCTCTGGGTTTATTGACGAAATTTTGCAGCAAAAATAAATTCGGAACCATTTTGCGCCGTTTCAGAGATCACTCCAAATGTTAAGAATTGTACAACCCTCTTGTCATAAGGATTTTTATGTCATGAAACCTTAAATTTGGAATTGCTGAAGTATCTGTTGTTTGAAGGCTGGCATCACCTTTTAGACTTTATGCTGGATGAGGCCATCCCTATTGCTCTCGTTAATTCCTCTTGATTGGGGATTGGGTGTACCCAGCAGAAGCGTCCTATATTCAGTATTATTTGCTACATTCCGAATTTGGAATTGCTGACTGTGGGGAGAATAGGGAAAAACCACTAGGAAAAACCCGAATAAAATCTTAATATACAGAGTGCCTAGTAGCCATAACGATTGCGCTCACTATCTTTGTAAATTCTATGACAGAGATTAACCCAGAGATCAACCTCATGCAGATAGCGACTATACTCAACCAATATCGATTTGAAATGAGAGGATATAAAGCGCAAGAATTAATCGAGCGCTGGTTGCCCATCTATTCGCTAAATTGGATTCGCATGGCGATTTTAGAGGCACTCTATCAGGGACGTTACAAAGTCATTTCGGTGGAGGAAATCCTCAAAATTTGGCACCGTCGCGGCCATCCTACCTTTCATTTTACGGGGGAATTCGAGCGCTTGGTTTGTAAAAACTTGCTAGATTCCCAGTTAAATGGCAAAAAACCAGCAGTTATCCCTAAACGGGAACAGATCAATATACCTTCTCCCACCCTTGAGCAGCCCTGTCCAGAGCCAGAAGCGGGAAAAACCGATAATAATGGCACAGTAGCCACGAGTAAAGATTCTTTACTCAACTTAGAAACTTCTCTTTTTAATGATCCTCGCAAAGGTATGAGTAATGTGGAGGAATTATTCTCGCAGTTAACCCCGGAAACGCCCAAATTCCCTGAATTAGAATCAGTGCCTAAATCGCCTAACAGTCCTGGAACTAGGGAGAATTTTCCGGCTAATTTTAAACCGGCAATCGATGAGTTTATCCCTTTGTTAGACCCTTCGGAATTGTATCCCAAATTAAAAGCTGTGGCCCGCTCACAGCATAAGTAGGGTTGGCTGAAAAAGTTTTTCGGTGGTGGCAGGGTGTGGGGTGTGGGGTGGTGGGGTGGTGGGGTACTGACACCAATTAATTCCCCGCCCTCAAGAAAAAAAATCGCCCTGACGATTAAAATAGAGTTAACTTTCCCCCTCCAGGCTCTGCTCAATTAACTAAATTATGACATCCTCCTATTTTGGTCTAGAAACCGAAGAAAATAAACTAATTAACTCTAATAATCTCTCGTTCGCCGCTTCTCTTGGTATTCATGCCCTAATTTTAGCGATTATCTTACCTAATTTCCTCAATAATCCAGCGCAGGAGGCAAAAAAGGATTTACGCAACGTCAATCTGATTGAATTGAACCCTCTAGAGCAGTCACGTCTTCCCAATCTCGACTCCTCCCTGTCCAGCTTACCGGAACTGCCTAACCCCAATTCGTCTTCTTCCTCTTTGCCTCCTCTCCCCCCCATGGATGGCATCCATAACAGCACCTTACCTCCTTTACCCTCGGTTTCTTCCCTTCCCCCTTTACCTTCCTTACCTGCTTTACCTCCCCTCTCCTCTTTACCCTCCGTCAATATCTATTCTCCTCCCGTGGCATCTATCCCATCCCTGGGTAGATTACCGATTCCTCGCAATTTTCCCACTTCTACCCCCAGTTTACCTAGTCCTCCTTCTGTTCCCACCCTGCCAGAGAATAATAATCTGCCGAGGCAGACTAATAACCAGCAGCTCCAGCCTTACTTCGATCCCTACCAAGATAATCTAACTTTAGATAGATTGCGAAATTCGCCCCTTAGTGCATCGCAACAGGCGCAGGAACAATTAAACAATTCCCTAGCCCGCACACCGGAGCCGAATGGTCAATCGCCCCTCGATGAACAGCGTCGTCAACAATTAAGGTGGGAAATGCGGGAACGTTTGCGCTCCCTGGAGGCGGATAAAAGCAATACCAGTAACGAGGAGGCCATGAGAAATCAGGTGGATTGGCTGGCCAGAGTCCAAAAAACCAATCCTAACGCCTTAAATGAACTAAATCAGCCCAATCAGGGCAGCAGAGGCATAATTACCGTCAATTTAACCGGTAATTATCCCGCCACGGCTTGTTCCCGTCAATTGGCGGGGACGGCGGTTTATGGGGTGACGGTGGATGCCCAAGGCCGCCTCAGCAGTGAACCCCAGTTAATTAAAAGTGCTGGCTTCCCGATTTTCAATCAACAGGGGGCTAGGGAAGTACGCTTAACTCGTTTTAATAATCCCAGTGGTGAGTCGAGAATCTATCAGGTGCGAGTCAGTTTTGCCCCTAACCCGGAAGTGTGCCGAGGTGCGATCGCTAATCCTCCAAAACCAGAGGGTAGCAACCTCAATACCCGTAACTCCCCCCCCGTAACGCCGGCAATTGAAACCCCGCTTCGTCCTAATCAACCGCCGCAACCCGCCGTTAGCCCCCAACCGGATAACGTCAAGCCCCCCGCAGCTACAGGGACAAATCCACCCCAAACACAGCCAGAACCGCCCAAAGAAGCGATAATCGAAGAAAAAGCCCCAGAAACTCCTCCCCAAACCCCCGCTCTCAATCAGCCGGAGGGTTCCCCCGCCGGTCCCCCCACTAGCCAAAATCCTCAACCCGTCAGCGAGGAAGTTTTGCCCCCTGGTCCGCCGGCGTCCGCTAAAACTGAACCAGAAAGTTAGTCCTTTTCAGTGATCAGTGATCAGTTATCAGATGTGAGTTTTAGGTTTACTGATTACTGAAAAAAACTCCCATCTCCCTAGTCCATATTTTTACTCAAATGATTTCCACTTCCCAAATCCCCGATTCTTTTGTCTCAACTTGCCGTCGCGCCTCGGTTAGTCGTACTACCAAAGAAACCGATGTACAGGTGACGATCGATCTTGATGGTAGCGGCAATTGTCGCGCCCAGACAGGAATTCCCTTTCTTGATCATATGTTGCAGCAAATCGCCTCCCACGCTGCGATCGATCTCGATGTACGCGCCACCGGAGATCTAGAAATTGATGACCATCACACCAATGAAGACGTGGGAATCACCCTCGGACAAGCTTTACTGCAAGCTTTGGGAGACAAAAAAGGGATCGTCCGTTTCGGGCATTTTGTCGCCCCTCTCGATGAAGCTTTAGTGCAAGTTGCCCTCGATTTTTCCGGTCGCCCCCACCTCAGTTATGGTCTAGAAATTCCCACCCAAAGAGTGGGAACCTACGATACTCAGCTAGTGCGGGAATTTTTTGTCGCTTTGGTCAATCACAGTCAAATGACCCTACATATTCGCCAATTAGACGGGATTAATTCCCATCATATTATTGAGGCTACTTTTAAAGCTTTTGCCCGGGCGATGAGTGGGGCCATAGCGATCGATCCCCGTCGCGCCGGTATAATTCCCAGTTCTAAGGGAGTTTTATAGAAGCACTGCTTAACCCGAATTAACGTTAGCTTAGAAGCCCATAATTTGAGCCACTTGGGTTAATTCGGGAGCAATCCCAGATTTTAGTTGATTATTGCTGTGTTTTACCGCCGAATCTGGGTCTTTTAGTCCATTTCCCGTTAAAACACACACTACGGTGGCCCCATCGGGAACCTGTTGATGCACTTTTAATAATCCTGCCACAGAAGCGGCGCTGGCTGGTTCACAGAAAACCCCCTCTTGGCCTCCTAAAATCCGATAGGCTGCCAATATTTCCTCATCGCTGACCGCGTGAAATTGCCCTTGACTAGCGTGACTAGCAGCCCAGGCTTTTTCCCAGTTAGCGGGGTTGCCGATACGGATAGCCGTGGCCAGGGTTTCGGGATGGTCAACCGGTTGTTTGGAGATAAAAGGGGCGGCCCCAGCGGCCTGAAAACCCATCATCTTCGGCAGTCGGTCACATTTGCCTATCTGGTGATACTGACAGAATCCCATCCAATAGGCGCTAATATTGCCCGCATTACCGACGGGAATACATAACCAGTCGGGGGCATTACCCAAGACATCGACAATCTCGAAAGCCGCCGTTTTTTGACCCTCTAAACGGTAGGGATTGACGGAATTGACTAAAGTTACGGGATAATTTTCTGATAGTTGGCGGACAATCTTGAGGGCATCATCGAAGTTGCCATTAATAGCGATGACTTCCGCCCCGTACAATAAAGCTTGGGCTAATTTTCCTAAGGCCACATAACCATCGGGGATAATCACAAAGGCCCGCATCCGGGCTCTTCTTGCATAGGCAGCCGCCGCCGCCGAGGTGTTGCCGGTACTGGCACAAATCACCGCTTTTGCCCCTTCTTCCTTCGCTTTCGAGATGGCCATGGTCATGCCCCGGTCTTTAAAGCTGCCGGTGGGATTTAAACCGTCATATTTGACAAAAACCTTGACATCGCGCCCGATTTGTGCTGAGAGATAGGGGGCGGGGATCAGGGGTGTATTGCCTTCTAGGAGGGTAATTACAGGGGTTTTACTGCTTACGGGCAGAAATTGGCGATATTCTTCGATCAAACCGCGCCAGCCGCCGATAGACGAGGATTTAGTGGGTGATTGGGGGATCGATCGAGAAATAATTGTCATAGCCTTAAGGGTACAGATTTGATTAGATGGCCTAATCTCCTATTTTATCCAATAAGCAGGCCAAAAAATTAATCTCGATCGCCCGATTGGGATTCATGGGGTTTAAAACAGGGATGCGGAAAGATAAAAGGCAGTAACAGCCAATAAATGACCTTTTTGGTCAAAAAATAGTTATTTTATCGCTATAAATCTGATTTTTTGCCTTTTTTGTCTTTCAGAAGTTGATTTAATTAGCTGGTTATAATTAAATTGAAGATGGCTCCCCCCTTAATCCCTAGGGTTGATTCATGAATCAACCCTACCTTGAGGGGGAATCTGACAGTTAACACCTACCTACTTAATAAACCATCACCGGGTAAATAGCCAGAGATAAAAATTATGAAGGAAAGCACCGTCCCCACCATTAATCTCGCCCCTAAACTCAGAAGCAATTTATCTTTATGGAATCCCTTTGATTATCTTTTGCTGTTGTACTGGCTGTTTTATTTTCCCCAAGCAGTGCGCTGGTATGTGGAAACGAGAGGCGGCGGCGATAAATTAAAAGAACAGAAAACATGGCGCAATAAAATACAATTTCTCCGCAACCATCCCGTACAATTGCGTCTAAGGATTCAGTATCTTCTCTTAACTGTAATTATCGTTCTAATTATCTGTAGCATAGCAGCAAATTTAGGACTTTCTGTTAATTGGGGGGACGTGCTGTCGGGTGCGATGTTGGGCGTGGTGTCAGGCGCGGTGTCGGGCGTGGTGTCAGGCGCGCTGTCAGGGGCGCTGTTTGGCGCGCTGTTGGGCGGGGGGCAGGCCAGGCAGGCCAGGGTGTGGGGTGTGTTGCTGGGCGGGGTGCTGGGCGTGATGTCAGGTGCGGTGTTGGGCGTGGTGGGCGTGGTGTCAGGCGCGCTGTCAGGCGCGGTGTTCGGCGCGGTGTCAGGCGCGGTGTCAGGCGCGGTGTTCGGCGCGGTGTCAGGCGCGGTGTCAGGCGCGGTGTCAGGCGCGGTGTTCGGCGTGGTGTTAGGCGTGGTCGCGTCAAGGACGACAAGGTCGGTCGTGGCGTTGGGTGCGATGGTGCTGTCCCACGTGGTGTGGTGCGTGGGGTTCGGCGCGGTGTGGTGCGTGGTGTCGGGCGTGTCGGGCGTGTTGTCAGGCGACGTGGTGTCGGGCGTGGTGTCGGGGGTGGTGTGGGGCGCGGTGTCGGGCTTGGCGTTCGGCGTGGTGTTAGGCGTGGTGTCAGGCGTGGTCGCGTTGCTCGTGTTGCTCGTGTTGCTCGTGGTGTCGGGGGTGGTGTGGGGCGCGGTGTCAGGCGCGGTGTGGGGCGCGGTGTGGGGCGTGGCGTTGCGTGCGATGGTGCTGGGCGTGGTGTTCGGCGTGGTGTTCGGCGTGGGGTTCGGCGTGTTTTTCGGTGTGTTGGGCGTGTCGGGCGTGTCGGGCGCGGTGTTGGGCGTGGGGTTCGGCGTGGTGTCCGGCGTGGGGTTTATATTCGCCTTTTTCCGTCTTGATAATTGGCTAATCGGGCTTTTGGCGGGCCCTCAAGGGCGACTTTTTCCCCGTATTACCCTTCTACCGCTGCCGGGGTTAACCTCGACTCTACAACAATGGTTACAGCAAGACTGGGAAACGGCTATTAATAACCTCAATCAATACCTTCGGTACAGCCGCCAGTTTATTCCTGTCCTTGCCGCCGTTAATCGCGTTTTACCGCAATTCCCAGAGGCAGAAATTATCTATCGCATCTCCCGTCTGGCAGAAAATCCCTCCGATTGGCAATTGTTAAAATATGCGTCCGCGTCGGCGAAACTGTTTTCTCTTGCTGACAGCCAAATCCGTCTAGATACTCCTGCTTGCGCCGCCGCCGCTGGTTTTTGGTATCTTCACCAACAGGACACCGAAAAAGCCAAAAAAGCCTTTGCTGTGGTACGTTCCCTCGCCTACGGGGAAGAAATGTATAGCCTAGCCCAAACTTTACACCGATTTAGTCAAGCAGCAACTTTCGATAGTATCGCTTCCCTGGAGGTTGCCCCCATTGCCGCAGAACCGTCATTACGTCCGCAAACTTGGCAAGCTATCAGCAGTTTAAATCGAGTTATCGCAGAAATGGCTTTAGCACAGAGAAGTTACTCCCGAGGGACTAGAGATCGGATTATCGGGGAATTAAGCGATATAATCGACCAACAGGCTGCCAATTTACCCCAAGCAGAAAAAGAATTAATCCTTTCTATCGCCCAAAAATGGAAAACTTGCTGTTCTTCTAGCTTGTAAGCTAAGACGCATTTAAACCGCTTTTTCTTAGATTAGCCGAATCTCCCGCCCCTGCCCCTAGGGTTGATTCATAGTAGGGTTGATTTATAGTAGGGTTGATTCATGAATCAACCCTACCTTGAGGGGGTTTGATCCCCCCTGCCCCCCTTGATAAGGGGGGTGTCTGACAGTTTTTAACACCTACCTACTTAGGGCTTGCTGAATAATGGTAAAACCCTTTTAAAATAAAGCTTTTGACCTGTTAAAGTCCGATGTTAGTGCTGCGAAAATAGGATTGGGACTTTCAAAAACCTTGCATTATCCTTCTTATAGTACATCGCTTGGTACAAAAAACAAGGGCAACAAAGCCTGAAACGACCGGCTACTGACTCCTGACTCCTGACTCCTACCACCACCGAAAAACTTTTTCAGCAGACCCTACTTAGGGTTTGCTGAATAAAGCTAAAAACCTTACAGGAAAAGGCTTTTAGCTAGATTGAGAGTCGCTCAGGTGCCCCTGAATCTGCTAAAATTACTCAAAACCCTTGCATCTTCTCCCCTTAGTACTAATGTATCGCAAGA
>NZ_JADBTZ010000163.1:0-3550 GCF_020245885.1 Microcystis sp. M165S2
CATAATAAATATTGGCAGAAGATTAAAGATTAGTTATTGTGACTAACTCTTTTGATTAGAAAAAGATAAACTTGAGAATCTTCGGTCAAATTTATTGACTCAAAATCCGCTGTACTTAATTTAAATGAATCAACCCTAGGGGCTAGGGGGGATCGAACCTAAAAATCAAATTTAGGCTTGTTTTATGATCCTTGCCCTCCTTTTTGCCACTAAATCCCACTTTATCCCACAAAAATGATTTTATCAGAAAATCCAAAATGGCCACAAATTCCCACAGACAAAACCAAAGTGAACATCTAGATTGTAAGAATCACTTAGTTTTTTGGACTTTTATTAAGTTATGAACAGGACACTAGGCCATTATATCAGCGTAGGGATCGGATTGGGTGCGATCGGGGTAGCTTTCCCCGCACAGGCCGCCTCTTTTCAGGGGTTAGGGGACTTATCTGGGGGGAGTTTCTATAGCTACGCTAATGGGGTATCAGCAGATGGGTCTGTTGTTGTTGGTCGAGGTAGTAGTGCTAATGGTAATGAGGCATTCCGTTGGACGCAAGGGACGGGCATGGTAGGACTAGGGGACTTGTCCGGGGGGAGTGTTTTTAGCGATGCAAGGGGAGCATCAGGAGATGGGTCTGTTGTTGTTGGTTACAGCATAGGTGCTAATGGTGGTGAGGCATTCCGTTGGACACAACAGACGGGGATGGTAGGACTAGGGGACTTACCGGGGGGGAGTTTCAGTAGCTACGCTGATGGAGTATCAGCAAATGGGTCTGTTGTTGTTGGTTATGGTAATAGTGCTAATGGTAATGAGGCATTCCGTTGGACGCAAGGGACGGGAATGGTTGGACTAGGGGACTTGTCTGGGGGGATTTTCAGTGGGTAGTGCTTTGGGAGTATCAGAAGATGGGTCTGTTGTGGTTGGTTATGGAAATAGTGCTAATGGTAATGAGGCATTTATCTGGAATAGTAGCCAAGGGATGCGGAACTTAAAACAGGTTTTAACTAATGATTATGGTTTAAATTTAACGGGTTGGACTTTGAGCGAGGCGACTGGAATTTCCGCGGATGGACTGTCTATCGTGGGATGGGGAATTAATCCTAGTGGTAATAATGAAGCTTGGCTCGCTCGTTTAGATGGACAAACTAATCCCCCCAATCCATCTGTACCGGAGCCTAGTTCTATTTTAGGGTTAGGGCTGTTTTCTCTGGTGGGTTTTTTAATTAAGAAATGGTCATAATCTAACCTAACTTTGATGAGAAAGTCCATAAATTACCTATTTTTGGCATCTCAATCAGTTAGCGTCTAAATCATTGAAAGGGGGGCTTTTTTGTTGTTCGGATGTATCAATCGAGCTACAATGAGAGGGACTTCTTTAGGCGAAAATATGGCTACAGGCATCGATATTAGCGAATTTATTGTTGCTAGTCCGGATATTTGTAATGCTCGTCCCCGGATCGCAGGAACTAGAATCACGATTCAAAGTTTAGTCATGGATCATAAAACGGGAATGAGTGCCGAAGCGATCGCTAAGGAGTATCCTCAGTTAAATCTGGCTCAAATTTATAGCGCTCTAGCGTATTATCACGCGAATAAAGAACAGATAGAGGCCGATATCGATGCTTACCGAGCGGATTGTGAAGACTGGGAATCCCGATATCGAGCCGGTGAATTGTAATGAGTCAAATCCGTCTCTACCTTGATGAAGATGCGGGTCAACGCTCGGTCGTGGAAGCTTTGCGGAATCTGAAGATTGATGTAATTACCACTTGGGAAGCGAAAAACATTCAGCTACCCGATCCCGATCAACTGGTTTGGGCAACCCAGCAAGGTCGGGTAATTTATACTTTTAATGTAGGCGATTTTTGTCGATTGCATAAATCCTATATGACGCGCTCGATCAGCCATACGGGAATTATTGTGGCCGCAAAGCAAAGATATTCCGTGGGAGAACAGGTAAAGGCTCTTGCCAATTTAATCGCTACCCGCTCTGCCGAAGATATCAAGAATAAACTCGTCTTTTTAGGGGATTATCTAGAATAGAAGGCGGTCAGTAAGGTATAGCCATTTCAATTAAAATTGAGAATATTAATCCCAGAGTTCACAAGGGTTTTGTCGGTCTAGAGTGTATCAGACTTATCTGAAATGACTATAACTGGCTCTTCGTTACTTGTTATGGTTCGATAGGGGGGTATAAATCGACTAAATCCTTATCTGGGAAGAGACTTAATTGATTAGTTCGCTCTAGATCAAAAACAATTGACAAAAATCGCTAAATGCCTTTCTATATAAGGGTTACATCCCTTATAACCCCCGTCCCTTGCATAAAACAAACTGAAGAACCTTAATTAATTTATTCAGAGAGGAATCGTCTGATTAAATCTTCCCGTGAAGACTCTAACAAAAGGCGACTAGACTCCATCGGTGATAACTTGAGCAACTCATCAATAACTTTTATCAAAGACTCATCCAATTCTCCAAACCTCACTTGCATTAAATTTTCAATAATTTGTCGTTGTCCTTGTTGAAGTCCTTGTTGAAGTCCTTGTTGAAGTCCTTCCCGTTTGGTCGCCTCTTTCCACTCTAAATAAGATTGAGATAAAGCCATAAATACCTCCCTATCTTCTGATTCTAAAAGATTGTTAATTTCAACACTCACACGCCAACTGATCAATAATTCCATGACATTTTGACGGAAGGAATCGCCAAAAGGCAACTCAAGCAACTCTCTCACCGCTTGGCTTTGGGTTTTCCCTCGTCCCAACAATCTTAACAGTAAGGTGTCTGGGGTAATAGGTAACTGATTAATCGCTATAATTGCCGTTCGGTGAGAGGGAGATAAAAAGTAAATCCCTTCTGTCCAGTTTTCTAGTTCTAATTTAGCATCAAAACCCTCTAGGATGTGCAAACTAATAGAAGTAGCCAAAATCCACAATTTAGGTAGGTTATCCTCGTTTAACTCAGTTTTTTCCCGTTTCCCTTTCCGTTGAAGTTCAGCGAAAATCGAAAACAATTTTAAGATACAGTTGCGAATTTCCGTTCGATTGGGAGCATTGCGAAAAGGCTCAAGCAAAGTGCTTGTTGTCACCATTTGCCCTAAAAGACCTAAAGATTGAGCATTTCCCCGCATATTAGAGTGAGGAGAGAAGAAAACATCCACCTGACGGGTTTCATCCGCCACTTCTTTGCTAACTTCCACCTTTCCCAGGGGAGACAGCAATTCTTCTAGGTATTGTTTGGCAAATTGATCGTGAGGTTGTCGAGTCATCGAAAATTTTGGGTGGGAAACCCCGCCGTTCTAGTGGGACTTAAACGCTCAACAAAGGTCCAATCGAGTATAATCGTTACAGAGTAAGCACTTTACGTTGAGAAATCGGCGATGAAAGAGACAACCCCAGCCGCGATGCCCCGTGCTTTGACCGATGGTGTCGGCGGTTTGACAATTGCTTCAAGAGCGAAGCGCAAAAAAACGGGTTCAGACAATATTTAGGAGGATTATTAGGGGAAAGTGAAAGGAAAAATCTAACTCAAATGGCCAATAATGCCTTCGGA
>NZ_JADBTZ010000164.1:0-4357 GCF_020245885.1 Microcystis sp. M165S2
ATCAAGGGTTGCGCTTGCTTTGGTTTAACCTGAGCGACTTAGTTTTTGCTGCGCTTTTTTCTGGCCTGAGATTTTAGGTTCGACAGCAACTCCTTGATTGTTTTTTGAGTTACCCCTTGACAATCAAGACAGTCGCTACAATAACTGCTGATGGCTAAAAAGCAGACGGCTCTTTTATTGCTAACCCGACCGACGATGATCTATTCTGGATCCTAACCTGACTCGCGAATCCTCACCGCCAAAAAAGAATAATGTACTGCGATTACCTGGTTCAAATCCTCACCGCACGCGTTTACGATGTCGCCCAAGAAACCCCCTTAGAACTTGCCCCCAATCTCTCCCAACGCTTGCACAATCAGCTTTTACTCAAGCGCGAGGATATGCAGTCGGTTTTCTCTTTTAAACTGCGCGGCGCATACAACAAAATGGCGCATTTGTCAAGGGATTTGTTACAAAAAGGTGTAATTGCTGCTTCGGCGGGAAATCATGCCCAGGGAGTCGCTTTGGGGGCGCGGCAATTGGGAACCCAAGCGATTATCGTTATGCCTGTCACCACTCCGCAAGTCAAAATCGATGCGGTAAAAGCCCGGGGCGGGATTGTCGTCCTGCACGGTGACACCTACGATGATGCCTACACCTACGCGCGGCAGTTAGAACAGGAAAAAGGCTTAACTTTTATCCATCCCTTCGATGACCCGGAGGTAATCGCCGGCCAGGGTACGATCGGTATGGAAATTTTACGACAATATCAGCAACCGATCGAGGCGATTTTTGTCGCTATTGGTGGCGGTGGACTAGTATCAGGTATTGCAGCCTATGTGAAGCGTTTACGCCCAGAAATTAAAATTATCGGGGTGGAACCTGTGGACTCAGACGCGATGAATCAATCCCTAAAAGCCGGTTATCGGGTGCGTTTGTCCCAAGTGGGATTATTTGCCGATGGGGTGGCGGTGCGCGAGGTGGGAGAGGAGACTTTTCGTCTCTGTCAGCAGTATGTGGATGAGATTATCCTCGTGGATACGGATGATATCTGTGCGGCGATTAAGGATGTTTTTCAAGATACACGCTCGATTTTAGAACCTGCGGGGGCGTTAGCGGTAGCAGGAGCGAAAGCTTATGTAGAAAGAGAAGGAATTGAGGATAAAACCCTCGTTGCTGTCGCTTGTGGAGCGAATATGAACTTTGATCGTCTGCGGTTTGTGGCGGAAAGGGCAGAATTAGGGGAACGGCGCGAGGCGTTGTATGCTGTGACTATTCCCGAAGAGCCTGGCAGTTTACGCCGTTTTTGCGAATGTGTCGGCAAACGCAATTTAACCGAATTTAGTTATCGCATTGCCGATGAAAAAGAAGCACATATTTTTGTCGGCGCCCAGATCGAAAATCGCAGCGATGCCAAGAAATTAGCCGAGAGTTTTGAAGCTTGCGGCTTTAAAACCCTCGATATTAGCGATGACGAATTGACTAAATTGCATCTGCGCCACATGGTGGGAGGGCGATCGCATTTAGCCGATCATGAATTATTTTATCGCTTCGAGTTTCCCGAACGACCGGGGGCTTTAATGAAATTTGTCGCCTCCATGAGTCCCCACTGGAATATCAGCGTTTTCCATTATCGCAATAACGGGGCCGATTACGGGCGCATCGTCGTGGGCATACAGGTCCCCCCCGATGAAATGAATCAATGGCAAGCTTTTCTCGATACTCTCGGCTATCGCTATTGGGATGAAAGTCAAAATCCGGCCTATCAGTTATTTTTAGGTTAGAGTTGGCTGAATAAATCTAAAAACCTTGTTGGATAAGGCTTTTAGACTTTTTCCCCCTCAAAAAGTGCTGACCATTGGAGTGATCGGGGGTAAAATTCAGGCACTTTTTCCCTGAAAATTAGGTAACTGACTACCCCAAAATCGGTAAAACCCTACACCCTACACCCCACACCCCACACCCCACACCCCACACCCTGCCCCCACCAACAAACTTTTTCAGCAAACCCTAGGTTAAATCGCCATTTTCAGGAAGTTATCAGCAGATGAATCAAGATTTTCCCCATATTCCCGTTTTGAGTCAAGAATTAATCGCCGGCTTAAATATTCAACCCGGGGGACATTATCTCGATCTTACCCTAGGCGGTGGTGGACACAGCCGCTTGCTTTTAGAAGCTCATCCCGAAACGACAGTAACCGCCATCGATCGCGATCAAAGCGCCCTGGAAGCCGCTAAAATTAGTCTTGCCCCCTATCTAGATAGCCGTTTAACCCTCTGGTGGGGGAACTTCGCCGATTATAATGGACAAAATAGCAGTTTTGATGGCATTATCGCCGATTTAGGAGTCAGTTCTCCCCAATTCGATCAGAGCGAGCGCGGCTTTAGTTTTCGCCACACGGCAGCCTTAGATATGCGGATGGATCGCTGTCAATCCCTGACGGCAGCCGATATTATCAACCATTGGCACGAAAAAGAATTAGCAGATCTTTTTTATCAATACGGAGAAGAACGTTTATCTCGTCCTATTGCTCGCTCGATCGTCCAAAAACGTCCTTTTACTACCACTACTGAATTAGCGGCTGTCATCGCTAGTTCTGTCCCCGCTAGTTACCGTTATGGGCGTATTCATCCGGCAACGCGGGTTTTTCAAGCCCTACGCATCGCTGTTAATCAAGAATTAGATTCTCTCCAACAATTGTTAGATCAAGCCCCCCACTGGCTAAAATCCGGGGGAATTATCGCTATGATCAGTTTTCATAGTCTAGAAGATCGTCTGATCAAGTATGGCTTTCGCAAAGATAATTCGTTGAAAATTATCACGAAAAAGCCGATTATCCCCAGCCGGGAAGAACAGGCTAAAAATCCTCGTTCTCGTTCGGCTAAACTAAGAATAGCCCAAAAGATAGAATCAGAGGTTATCTGATAGCAGTTATCTTAATGGTGAGGTACAAACTCTCTGGTTTTAGGGAGTCGTTATCTTGAAGACAAAGGCTATCAACTATTTTTTGTACGAAGGAGAAATAATCGATCGAGAATTGAATTATGCTTTTGACTTGCCAAGGTTGTTTATTTTGTGTTTAAATCTGTCGTATTTGAAAGCTAAATATCGCTGACTGAACAACCATCTTTTTTCAAATTGACTTAAAGCAGACCATTGGTCGTAGGTGGGAAAAGCCACATCTTCAAAAAAAGATATCCATTGATTTAAAGTGGTTTCAATTGTGTGTTCTTTCGCCCTCTTATAACCGTTTTCAACCATTTTTTGATAAAGTTCTGGAGAACTTTTCAGACGACGAACTGCTTGAATTGTTTCCTCTAGAGAGTGAATAATAATAAAATCTAACTCCGTCTTTCTTTCTGCTAAAAAGCCTAACTCTGGAGTCAAAAGGGCAGGAACACCGGCGTGCCAAGCATTAATTAGCTTAATAGAACCTTTATTAGGATAATTTCGAGAATCAAAACTACGGGCGGCTACAATCACATCTAGATTAGTATAATCGTGCCATTGAAATTTATCCCAAATCGGCATCCAATGGCAATTGAGAGTATCCAAAGACTCTGGCCATGCTTCCGACCTTAATTCCGCTGCCAACTGACCCCTGTTGCCAATGTAAGAAATATTCTCGACTAGGGTGTTCCGTTCCCTATCTCTGGGAATTAACCCTGGCATCGGCCAATGACTAATTAGATGGGGGTTCCAAATAGAGTCTTTAGTCTTCTCCCAAGTATACGGATTATAAACAATGTGTAGGTGAGCCGAAGGGTGATATTCTTTGTCGCTTTGGACACAAATTAACATGACCTTATCCAGGAAAGGATAGTCATTATCTAGGGTATCTCGGTCAGCGATTAAAATTCCTTGCTCCGGGATTTCTCTGGCTATTTCACAAGGAAAGCCAGCTTGTTTAAGATGAAAGTAGGTTTGCGATATCCAAGCGGCGAAATTGGTAGGATCGCCTGTCCATAAAGTCTGGTCTTCCCTGATATTTTTTTGTCTGATTTCGTCAGGGGCGTAAAAATAGATTGTTCGCATTTATATAAGGCCAAAGCATTCTTTGTCCCATAGTTTAGCGCAAAAACGCTTTGCCGTCAATTGTACCTCAAGAGGTCAGCAATTCTTATTATGGAAACCAGCCAGCCAAACCCCCAGTCTAAAGAAATACATTCGATCACCTCCTAGGGTGGATAATTAGGAAATAATCCCTTGACCTAGGGAAATAGTGCCGGGGTTCGCTTTAATTAGGGTTTGCTGAATAAAGCTAAAAACCTTACAGGAAAAGGCTTTTAGCTAGATTGAGAGTCGCTCAGGTGCCCCTGAATCTGCTAAAATTACTCAAAACCCTTGCATCTTCTCTCCTTAGTACCAATGTATCGC
>NZ_JADBTZ010000165.1:0-9092 GCF_020245885.1 Microcystis sp. M165S2
CCTTTTTGTCTCTTATGCAGACTTTCGAGTTCAAGGGTTCAACTCAATCGAGCCATTCACTACCGCCCACTCAGGGGATTCAAACCAATTTTATTTTAACATCAAGCCGTCCTAAAAGGACGGGGCTTTAACCCAAAATTTCGGTAAGCGTCTCAAAGCAGCAATTCTCATTTTGAAACGATTGTGCGTTGTTTCAGCGATCTAGAGATTCGTTAAAGAATTTTAACCCCTCTATGTGCAAGGGTTTTAATGTCATGAAACCTTAAAATGAGAATTGCTGGTCTCAAAGGCCTCATCTTGCGTACCGAAACCACCGGGGAATAAAGCTACTGCGTCACTTTCCCGCAGAAAAAATAGTTTTCTGGTAAAGAAATATTTAAAATCGATTAATTTGGCATCATTTATGATATAGGGATTAGCCCCCTGTTCAAAGGGTAGCTGAATATTTAATCCGAAGGAATTTTCCCGTCCAGCGCCTTCATTCCCTGCTTGCATGATGCCACCTCCAGCACCGGTTAACACCATAAAACCGTATTGACTGATACGACGTGCGAACTCTACTGCGAGACGGTATTCACTGCTATCGGGTTTGATGCGTGCCGAGCCAAAAATGGTCAGTTTACGAATATGACGGTAGGGGTAAAATACCTGAAATCCCTTTTCTAGATCTTCGATCGCGTAGGTTAAAATTTTCCAATCCAGGCGATCGATTTCCTCCTCGGCAATTCTGACTATTGCTTCCAGAGATCTTTGAATCCATTTACCATCTTTCAAGTGGGGTAAATGTTGCACCAATTTCAGCAAGTCTTCGCTTAATTCAGAATAGGAGTTGTCCATTTATCAGTTATCAGTTATCAGTTATCAGTTATCAGCTTTTTGTTTTGCCGTTAATCAGCGATTTTTCTGGTGAATATCACTACTATCTAGCCTGAGGGCTTATGGTTTCAAAACTGTTCAGGATTATTTATTGCTTGATTAACTTGGGTGATTTGGGTTTGAAAATATTGTTCACGATAACGGATAGCTTGGGCTAATTCCGCACCTTTTTGGAAAGCAAGTAAAGCTTGGGGATAATTTTTTCTCTCTAGATAAATTTGACCGATTTGATCGTAGGTATTCATTAAACCGTAGTAATTATAACCCAATTCATGGACTTTAATTAATTCTTGATAGATTTGTAGAGCATAATCTACCTGTTGATAACTTTTATAGAGTTCGGCCAACTTATTTAAAGCTTCTCCTGCGATGCCGTACTGTTGTAAAGCAAAAGCGAGAGAATAGGCTTCTTGAAAGTTTTGGCTGGCTTTATTTGCATCTTTTAAAGCTTGGTAATCTAAACCAATTTGAATTTTTAGAGCGGGGATTAACTGTATTTGCTGATTTCTGATCTGGGTTTCAGCTATTTCTTCTTTAATTTTTACGGCGTTAGCTGGTTGCAGAGATTCTCGATAAATTTCTGCTAGTCTTTGCAAATAAATTCCTTGAGTTAAAGAATTATTCTGCGTCTTAGAAATAGTTAATAATTCCTCGTAAACTGGGGCGGCTTTTTGATAATCAAAACGGGATAAATGAATTTGACCAAGTTGATTTAAAGTTGCTTCTACTGCTGTGTTATCGCCAGATTGTCTGGCATTAGCTAGGATTTTATCATAGCTAATTATCGCCTCATTAAAAGCGCGTACCTGTTCATAGGATGTACCTAGTAATGCTAATAATTCTCCGTCCATTGTCTGGTTAGTTTCTGCGGTTTGTTGCACAGTTTTTAAACGAGCAGTAATTAATTTAACATCCTCGGTTCGATCTCGATTCCAAGCTGCTAACCCCACTTTTCCCAAAGATTTTACTTCTTCTTTTGCTCCTAAATAACGATTTAATTTAATAACTTCATACCAGATGGGAAAAGCTTCCTCATTTAATCCCGCATCGTATTTAGCTTGAGCTTCAGCATCGCGTCGATCGATGTATAATAGCAGTTGACGACGCTCCAAGGGAGTTAAAGGGCGATCGATTCCGGGTAATAAAGGACTTTGTAGGGGAGTTTCGAGGGGATTGGGTGCAGGGGTTTCTGTTTGTGCTAGGAGAGGAAGGGAAGTACCGATCAAACAGAGCCATAAACTGAGAGAAAAACGTAGCATAATAGACTGATAGGAGCGTAGTAGAGGAGGATATTTTGTGATCGATCGATTCTATAAGAGACTGACTGCCGAAAATTTGCGTTTCCCAATTTTGGGTTTAATTGCTAGTTTGATTGTAACCTTTAGTCTGGCTGCCTGTGGTGTCTCCCCGCAAGTTTTAGCAGAACAACGAATGTTTCTACCCCTCTCGGTCGAGTTTTTGGGAGAATATCAATTACCACAAGCGGATTATCAAGGGACAAGGGTGGGGGGATTATCGGCAATTACCTATGATCGTGCCAATAACCGCTTTTATCTCCTCAGTGATGATCGTTCTCAGAAAGCTCCTGCCCGCTTTTATCGGGCTAGTTTGCAGATAAATGGTGAAAAAATCGAAAAAGTGAATTTAGAGGCAGTCACGTTCCTAAAAGATGGCAAGGGAGAAACGTTTAAAAAGGGATCGATCGACCCGGAAGGTATCGCTTTTTCGCCCCGACAAACTTTGTTTATTTCCAGTGAAGGTGCGGTTAAACAGGGAATTGCTCCTTTTATTGCTGAATTTGATTTGCAGGGACAATTAAAGGAGTCTTTGTTAATTCCTAATCGCTTTTTACCGGATGATAGCAATCAAAAAGGAATACAGGATAATTTAGGGTTTGAATCCTTAACTTTAGGGATTACCAGCACTCTCAAAGACGATCCTTTTCGTTTGTTTACTGCCACAGAAAACGCGTTAATTCAAGATAGTCCCACGGGAAAAAGAGCAGAAAATCTCAGAGTGCGAATTCTTCATTATGTTATTGATCCGATTGGTGCGCCTGTGTTAGTATCAGAACAATTGTATGTGTTAGATGAGCCACCCAGTGGTGCGAGATACTACGGTTTAACGGAATTATTAGCTTTAGAAAAAGAGGGTTATTTTCTCAGTTTAGAGCGAACTTTTGGTTTAGAAGGTTTTGGAGCGAAACTATTTCAGGTAGTTAATGGGAGTGCCACTGATACCTCGAAAATTGCTCGGATACCGGGAGAATTAGAAGCTTTACAGGTGCAACCCTTGCGGAAAAAATTATTACTAGATTTAGGGACTTTGGGGATTGATTTAGATAATTTGGAAGCAATGACCCTCGGTCCAAGATTAGCTGATGGCAGTCGCTCTTTGATTTTAGTCAGTGATGATAATTTTAATCCGAATCAGGTCAATCAGTTTTTACTATTTCGACTCAAGGAAAAATAAACAAGAGATGGTTAATTGCCTCACCTATCCCCTTCTGGGAGAAGGATTGGGGTGAGGGTAGGCCGATTAATAATCACTTTTTTCGATATCTTTGCGAATATCATTCAGGTCAATATAGCGATCGGTGGCATTTCGCAATTCCCTAGCGATCATCCCTTCCGTAGAAACTACGGTAATATGAGTATTTTTAGAGCGCAATAGTTCGATCGCTCGTTCAAAATCGCCATCACCGCTAAATAAAATCACTCGATCGTATTGATCGACGGTATTAAACATATCGACGACAATTTCGATATCTAAATTAGCTTTCTGGGAAAACCGACCGGAACTATCATCATAATATTCTTTCAAAATTTTTGTTCTCACCGTATAACCCAAACTAATTAAAGCATCGCGAAAACCTCTTTGATCTTGGGAATCTTTTAAACCCGTGTACCAAAAGGCATTAATTAACATAATATTCGGGTCGTTGGTGAAGTAATTTAACACCTTACGCGGGTCAAAAAACCAACCATTTTTTTGTTGAGCATAAAACATATTATTGCCATCCACAAAAATCGAAAGGCGATCTTTCGGACGGCCGCCACCATTACAATGACAAAGACCGGCTTCTGTCATACAAAATACATACCTAATTTTTTATAGAGTTTAACTATAAAATTACTTTTTAGTAATTTTACGGGGGAAAACGACTATTCTTTGAGGAATAGCGGTGATTTGAGAGCAAAAAGATAGCAACTAAAATAAAAATTAGCTTTTTTGTCTAGGAGACAAACTAGATAATAGTTTCGGAATAATTAAAAGTGATAATAGGGAGATTGTACAGTAATTAGGTCATTTTGATAATCTTTCTTGATAGATGGGTATCAACAAGGCTGGTTAGATCAGGTAGGAACACCAATCACTCCAACCTCCAGAATATAGCTTAACATTGTCGTATCCGGCTAGGGTAAGGGAAAGGATATTGACACAGGCTGTCACTCCCGAACCACAGTAGAGGATAATTTCTCGATCGCCTTCCCGTTCTTGCCAACGTTGTTTTTGCCGGGCCGGGGGTTGAGAAAAACCCTGACTATCGGTGACTTCTAACCAGGGATAATTAAGCGCCCCCTCGATGTGGCCGGCGATCGGATCGATCGGTTCCCTTTCACCCCGATAGCGATCGCTTTCCCTGGCATCAATTAACACCACTCCCGCTTGCTCTTTTTGCCTTTTTACCTCCTCGATCGTGACTACCCAATCCTGTTGAACTTGGGGGAAAAAAGCGCCGGTTTTCGGCACAGGTATCTGATTGGAGACGGGATAACCGGCATTTAACCAATTTTGCCAACCACCATCGAGAATGCTGACTCGTTCATGGCCGAGATAACGTAATAACCACCAGAGACGACTGGCAAAGGCAAAACGGGAGGCATCGTAGGCGATGACATGAGTTTGACCAGAAATCACCCCTAAAGAGCTTAATTTAGCGGCTATCGTCTGCGGATTCGGTAAAGGATGACGGCCGCCATGACGGGCAACGGGAGCCGATAAATCGCGATCGAGGTGTAAATAGAAGGAATTTTGAATATGATTGGCTAAATACTCTTGATAACCGAGATCGGGATCATTTAATTGAAAACGACAGTCAATAACCATCAGATCGGGGCGATCGAGATTAGTCACTAACCAACTAGGAGAAACGAGGGGCGCGATCGGATTCATGGCGGGAAAATTGTTTAATAATTAACAGACAGTTGCGCTGATCTTCGCTGCGAGTATAACTGAGTTGATCGGCGATTTTTTGGAGGATCGGCAGTCCTTGCCCATGACCAGAGAAACTATAGTCATGATAGGCGTTTTTCTCGATAAAGTCCTCTAAATCGAAGGCGTAACCCCGATCCCAGATGCGAATTTCCATCTGGGATCGGGTAATCTCGATCTCGATCTCGATCGGGATTTCGGGGGGGAGGTGTCGGTGAGCGTGACGGACTGCATTGGTAAAACCTTCGGCAAGAGCAAGCTGACAGTGGAGCCAGTCTTTTTGGGGAATGCCCGCCAGTTTAAATTGCTCAAAATATTTTAAAACGCTATCTAAGGACTTGAGATCGCTATCTACCTGAAAAGAAATCTTCACCCCCGGCTTACCTCTCCAATGCCTTACGCTAGAAGTTATACCATTTTTCCCAAACTATGACTGATGTGTTAGCTCGATTCTGGATTTAATCCCCTGAGAGGGGGACAAGCAAAGTCATCTGTTAGGGAGTCGGGGGTAAGCAGTTAAGATTGAGATAGTCGAGTCACAAAAAAGATGGTACGAATTCTAGTAATTGATGATGATGGAGTAATTCAAACGTTTTTGAGCCGCGCTTTGCGGAAGGAATACGAGGTTTTTATTGCCAGTGATGGGGAAGAAGGATTAAAGCAAGCGGGGCAACTAAAACCAGCGATGATTATTTGTGATTGGATGATGCCGGGGATCGATGGGTTGGAAGTTTGCCGGCAAATTAAGCTCAATCCCCAACTGTCAACCACTTTTTTTATCCTCTTAACTTCTTTGGGATCGGTGGAGGATCGGGTGAAGGGATTGGATGCGGGGGCCGATGATTTTTTATGTAAACCGATCGAGATTAATGAGTTAAGAGCGCGCGTGCGGGCGGGAATTCGTTTGCATCAATTAAGTCATGATCTGCAAGCGCAAAAACAATTACTAGAAATGGAGTTAGCGGAAGCGGCGGAATATGTGCGATCGCTGTTACCAGAACCTTTTATTTCTCGAAAACTTGCTATCGATTTTCGCTTCCTTCCTTCTCGTCGATTGGGGGGGGATGGATTTGATTATTATTGGTTAGATAATGACCATTTGATGTTATATCTTTTAGATGTGGCTGGCCATGGTTTGCGAGCGGCTTTACCTTCCCTTTCGGTGATTAATTTACTCCGTTCCCGTGGTTTAACTCAGGTGAATTACTATCAACCTAATCAGGTTTTACATGGGTTAAATCAAGTTTATCAAATCAGCCCTAAGAATGATAAATATTTTACTATTTGGTACGGAATTTATGATCGCAAACAACAACAGTTAACCTATGCCAGTGCCGGTCATCCCCCGGCAGTTCTCCTGACTCAAAAACCTTTTGGACAGATGATTGAAACCAGACTGAAAGCCCCCGGTTTTCCCATCGGAATGTTTCCAGAAGCAGAATATATCAATCAGGTTCAATCCCTGAATTTCTCCAGTAGCCTTTATCTTTTTAGCGATGGAATTTACGAGATCGATTGTGCTGATGGTAGGATGTGGGGACTAGAGAACTTTCTTCAATCTTTGCAAAATTATCACTGTAATTCTGCCAAAAATCTTGATAATTTTATTGGAGAAATTCAAGTTTTACAATTTGATGGTAATTTTAAGGATGATCTTTCGATCATGCAGGTGGATTTTCGTTAATTAACTTCCGAGGATTTTTTGTTCTAATTCTTCTCGGTTATTAAAAATTTCAAAAACTCGATCCATATCGGTCAATTCAAATAACATTTTTATCTGCTCATTAATCGAGCAGATCAATAGTTTACCCCCCGCAGAACGCACGGTTTTTAAGGATAAAACTAGCGCCCCTAAACCAGAACTATCCATAAAGGTGACATTCTTGAAATCAACGATAATAACCTCTGAACCTCCCTGCACGGCTTCGGCAATTTCTTGGCGAAATTCGCTGGCTTGGTTGCCATCTAAAATACCCGATGGTTGAATGACTTTGATTGAAGAACTCATAAAAAAAAGGAAAAATTAAATGTTTTCTACCTGCTCACTCATAACTGCTCGCTGAAATCTGCTGACAACAGCCAATCTTTAACTATTTTTAACATATTAGGGTCAAGAAAAGCGCAAAATTAAAAATAGGAATTTTTGAAACTGCATGGAAAGTTACGATGTCATCCTCATCGGTGCGGGGCATAATGGTTTAGTTTGTGCCGCCTATCTCCTCAAAGCTGGTTATCGCGTCCTCCTTCTCGAACAGCGTAGCGTACCGGGAGGAGCCGCTACCACAGAAGCGGTTATCCCAGATCTAGCCCCCGATTTTAAGTTTAATCTCTGTGCGATCGATCACGAATTTATCTTTTTGGGGCCAGTAATTGAGGAATTAGAGCTAAAACGCCACGGATTAGAGTATTTATTCTTCGATCCTACCGTTTTCTGTCCCCATCCCTCCGGCCAATATTTTCTTTCCTATCGCTCTCTGGAAAAAACTCACGCCGCAATTGCCCAGTTTTGTCGGCGAGATGCCGATCGCTACCTTCAGTTTATCGACTATTGGGGACAGTTGCTGAATGCGATCGCTCCTTGGTTTAACGCTCCGCCCCAAGATTTGCTCAGAATCGCCCGCAATTATGACTCTAGTGCCTTAGCTAGTGTCTGGAAAGCGATCGGCTCGAAAAAGAAACTGCTCGACTTCATCCGCACGATGATTACTTCCCCCGAAGATGTCCTCAATGAGTGGTTTGAGAGCGAATTTGTGAAAGCACCCCTAGCTCGTCTAGCGGCAGAAATTGGCGCTCCTCCCTCCCAAAAAGGCATTACCTCCGGGATGATGATGATGGCGATGCGTCATTCTCCCGGGGTGGCTCGCCCTCGTGGTGGTACGGGCGCACTAACCGAGGCTCTGGTGAAATGTGTTGTCAGTCTCGGTGGGGTGATTTTAACCGAGCAGAAGGTTAAACAGATTCTAATGGAGGAAGGACAAGCGATCGGGGTTAGAGTGGACTCTGGACAAGAATATCTGGCAAAAGCGGGTGTTATCTCTAATATTGACGCTAGACGAGTCTTTTTACAGTTAGTCGCCCCCGCCGATGTGGATGCCGCCGATCCAGAATTGCGAGAAAGGGTAGAACGGCGAATTGTCAATAACAATGAAACAATTCTTAAAATTGATTGCGCCCTCGCCGAAGCACCAAGGTTCGAGGCTTACGATCACAAAGAGGAGTATTTACAGGGAACGATTCTCATCGCCGATTCCGTGCGTCACGTTGAACAGGCCCACGCTTTAACGATTTTGGGGCAGATTCCCGACGAAAATCCCTCGATGTACCTAGATGTACCCACTATTCTCGATCCCTCCATGGCTCCCCAAGGCAAGCATACCCTCTGGATCGAATTTTTTGCCCCCTATCAGATTGCCGGGGCCGAGGGAACGGGATTAAACGGCACGGGATGGACGGAAGAATTAAAAAATCGCGTGGCCGATCGAGTTCTTGATAAACTGGCCGATTATGCCCCAAATCTCAAATCCGCCATTATTGCCCGTCGGGTGGAAAGTCCGGCCGAATTAGCTAATCGTTTGGGTTCCTATAAAGGTAATTACTATCATCTTGATATGACCTTAGATCAGATGATTTTCCTGCGTCCTTTGCCGGAAATAGCTAACTACAAAACCCCAATTAAAAACCTTTATTTAACTGGGGCAGGAACTCACCCCGGCGGCTCAATTTCGGGAATGCCGGGGCGTAATTGCGCTCAGGTTTTCCTGCGGGATCGAAGCACTTTTCTGCAACGATTATTCAACTAATACTAAATCCGTTGAGTATAGGCTACATAGGGTTTGCGGCAAAAAGTTTTTCTTGGGGGCAGGGTGTGGGGTGTGGGGTGTGGGGTGTAGGGTTTTACCGATTTTCAGGTGGTCAACTACCTAATTTTCAGGGAAAAAGTCCCGGAATTTTCCCCCTGATCACTCCCAGTCCGGTACTTTTTGATTGACAAAAAGTCTAAA
>NZ_JADBTZ010000166.1:0-13115 GCF_020245885.1 Microcystis sp. M165S2
AGGCCGAATTTGAAGTCTTTTCTGAACGAAACCCCCTACTATCTGTTGTCAAGGTTCAGTTTTTAGCTTGGTTATCGCTTTTTCCATTGTAGCTTAAAGCCGTCCTCAAAGGACGGGGTTTTAACCCAAATTTTCGATAAAAAAGTGCTAGATAAAAACTCCTCTCCCTTCTGGTCCTTAGTTGCGGGTCACTGGTTCAAGCTAATCTGTGGAGCTAGTTACCAAGATTTGCCCACGATTCGCAACCTCGCTTTGACCTATACTATCGCCGGAGCCGATTGTATTGATGTGGCCGCCGACCGAGCCGTGATTGTTGCGGCCAAAGAAGGCATCGAAACCGCCGAAAAAATCGCTGGATTACCTCCCAATCGACGACCTTGGTTAATGGTCAGTCTCAATGACGGGGAAGATCCCCACTTTCGTAAAGCTATCTTTAACCCGCAACTCTGTCCGGTCGATTGTCCCCGTCCCTGCGAAAAAATCTGTCCCGCTTATGCTATCGATAGGGGAGGAGTGATCGAACAGCGCTGTTATGGTTGCGGTCGCTGCTTACCCGTTTGTCCCCGGCAAATAATCGAGACAAAATCCCGTGTCTGTCAACCCCAAGAAATTATCCCCTTAATTATCGAAATGGGAGTCGATGCGATCGAAATTCATACCCAAGTCGGTCATGGAGAGGAATTTGCTCGACTCTGGCCAGCGCTCGCAACTGTCAGTAAAAACCTAAAAATCCTCGCCATAAGTTGCCAAGATCATGAATATATCATTGATTACCTCCACTATCTGCGAGAAACTATTTCACCCCTAAGCTGTCCTCTGATTTGGCAGACGGACGGCCGACCGATGAGCGGCGATATCGGCAAAGGAACCACCCACCCGGCCATTAACATGGCCAAAAAAGTCCTTTCCACCAATCTAGCCGGATTTGTGCAGTTAGCCGGGGGAACCAATGACCATACCGTGACCAAATTACAGCAACTGGGACTGAGAGAAAAAATCGCTGGTATTGCCTATGGAAGTTACGCCCGTTCATTGATTTTGCCAATTTTAGAGCATTTAGACCAGCCTAACCTTGAAAATGACCCCCAAGCCTACCAAGAAGCCGTTAAAGCCGCTTCTATTCTCGTTGCTCAATTAAAAGCCTAACCTTGGTCAAAAAACTATAATATTTTTTTGATTGACAACTAACCCATAAATGTGTTAGACCCCAAGAAAATCTGGGAAATAAAAACAGCCAATTATCGCCAAAACCCTTTATTATTAATGCCAGAAACCCTACCCTCCTCTCGGATGCCAGTTACCGACGATTTAAACAAACTCTTGGCAATTCTACCCGCGCGGATTCGCGGCAAAATCGAGGAACACCCGCGGCAGCATCAACTGATCGAAGTAGTTATGGATTTGGGACGCATACCAGAAGCGCGTTTTCCCGATGGGGCGATCGATCTGGGGGACGAACCGATCTCAAAAGAAGAAATCCAGTATTCGATCGCCAGGGTGGGCAGTTTTAGCGGCGATAATCGCGCCGGGATTGAACGCACCCTGCACCGCATCAGTGCCATTCGCAATCGAGACGGGGAAATTATCGGTTTAACCTGTCGTATCGGTCGGGCCGTTTTCGGTACGATCACCCTGATTAACGACCTAGTGGAAACGGGTAAATCCCTGCTCTTGCTCGGTCGTCCGGGGGTGGGGAAAACCACCGCTCTCCGGGAAATTGCCCGAGTTTTAGCCGACGATCTCAATAAACGGGTAGTGATTATCGACACCTCCAACGAAATCGCCGGAGATGGAGATATTCCCCATCCGGCCATCGGTCGCGCTCGTCGGATGCAGGTGTCCCGTCCGGAATTGCAGCATCAAGTCATGATCGAAGCGGTGGAAAACCATATGCCAGAGGTGATCGTGATTGATGAGATCGGTACGGAATTAGAAGCTCTGGCCGCCCGTACGATCGCCGAACGCGGGGTGCAGTTAGTGGGAACCGCCCACGGCAATCAATTGGAAAATTTAATTAAAAATCCGACGTTATCGGATTTAGTCGGGGGAATTCAGGCAGTAACTCTCGGAGACGAAGAAGCACGCCGCCGGGGTTCTCAGAAGACCGTTTTAGAACGCAAAGCACCGCCCACCTTTGAAATTGCCATCGAAATGTTGGAACGTCAGCGCTGGGTCATCCACGAAGACGTATCCACTACTATCGACCAACTGCTGCGGGGCCGCGAACCAATTGCTCAAATCCGTTGGGTAGATGAGGAGGGAAAAGTACAGGTCACTCAGGAAGAACCAAAACCGGAAAAGTTGACCCCTTTGCGCGGCAATTATCTGCCGGAAATGGATAAACCCAAGGGATGGCGGGCCGATGGCCGGATGACTCCCGTGGACCGTTTTGGTGCAGGCCCACTCAACCGGGAAAACGATTTCGATCGCCTCCTCGAACAATCCTGGCTGCAGGAAGAACCGGAAACGGAAAAAGTCCGCGTCCCTGGTCCCAATGGCGAAGATTGGCCGGTTTATGTCTATCCCTACGGAGTCAGTCGCGCCCCGATCGAACAGGTAGTACAGGCCCTAGATTTGCCGATCGTTTTGACCAAAGATTTACAGGAGGCCGACGCAGTGCTGGCCTTGCGTTCCCACGTTAAAAATCAGTCAAAATTGCGGCAAATTGCCAAAGTAAGACAAATTCCCATCCACGGCATCAAATCCAATACCATGCCCCAAATTTCTCGGGGTTTAAAGCGGATTTTGGGCATTGATGACCCGATGAATCAGGAAGGTGCAGATCTGCGTTTATTTGCCCGCAGCGGCAGCGATGACGAGATCGAAGCTTTGGAGGAGGCCCGGTTAGCGGTGGAACAAATCGTTATTCCTACCGGCCAACCGGTGGAGTTACTGCCGCGATCGGCGAAAGTGCGGAAAATGCAACACGAATTAGTCGAGCATTACCGTCTCCAATCCGATAGCTTCGGAGAGGAACCGAATCGCCGTATTCGTATCTATCCAGCTTAGGAGTCGGGAATTTGAAGCGACGCACGCTAATTATTATGGGTACGGGGGCGGCGATCGGTGCGGTGGCCGTCCGGATTATGCCCGTCGGGGAATTCTCTATCCCTATCTTACCCATCCAGAGCCATCGGGTTTTAATTTCTTCAATTGGCTACGGAGGGGGAATAGTCCCACCCCCGGCACTTGGAAGTTAGAAAAGGCCAGTTTTTGGGCAGCAGGGGATTTTGCTGCTTTATTAGGGAAAATTGCTCACTTAGAATCAAACCCTGCCCCCACCGAAAAACTTTTTGCCGCAAGCCCTAAATATAACTTAACTCAGTAAAAAAGACTTATTCGGATGGACAAGAAAGCCTTTTTTCAGCGCTTCTCGTCCTAATAACATCCGAAAACCCATGACATCGCGATTAGTCAAGGTTAATTCGATCGCCCATTGACGACCGCCAAGTAATACACTCGTTCTAATAACAGGACGTAGTTGACTTTGACCCCCAGAATTTTTTACCTGTCGCCATTCGAGGATTTCTGCGCTGGTGGTGACAGTGTGGTGACTATCTTTTTGGTAGGGATGAACTTGAAAGCGCAGCCAATTGCGATCGCCATCCAGAAAAGGGTGGAGATGAAAAGCGTGTAGGGCCGAGGAGCGAGCGCCTGTATCAATCTTGGCTTTAATTTTGGTAATGCCTAAATCGGGTAAATCGAGCCATTCTCGCCAACCGACGATCACTCGATCGAGGGTCATTTTTTTGTCTCTCGTCTAGAATATTCATTAATGTAGCAGAATTCTTAATTTCCTCCCTCTAAAAGTTTACAGATTGAATTTGAGCGACTACAATTAGACCATTCAAACTCCTGGGTGTAGTATGAATTTAAAACATCTGCTTCCGAAAATATTAACCACGATTTTGGCCACGCTCGTCACTTTTGTTTTTAGTCCTAGTGGGAATAAAGCTCTATTAGCGGCCGATACTCAGGCTGATCATCAGTCTAATCTGGAGGGGCGATTAGCAAAAGTTCGGGAAATGATCGGTCGGCAGCGCATTATCGATGAAAAGCCACAGACTTTAGATAAATCGGTTAAAATAGGGGGGCAAGCGATCGCTAAAAAAACAGATGATGGCGGTTCTGGTGGGGGTACAATTCCCACTCCCCCTACTCCTTGGCACAATTGGAACAATTGGGGTAATGAACCTCAAGCTAATCGATAAATCCTCAAACAATTTGTAGTATGTATTACATTATTTTCACGAGGCACTATGAGACAGAAACGTAACTTTTGGCAAAAACTAGCAATTTTGCTGACTACGACTCTAGCAACACTTTTCGGCTACGGTCAATCGAAAGTCTTATCAATAGAAGCTAAGGCCGCCTCTAGGTTGGGTGTGCAGGAACGTTTGGATCGGGTGAGAGAACAGCTAGAATTGCATAAACAGGAATTAAACAGTCAAGATTATGCGTCGGACTCCCCGAATAAACCAATAGATAATTTAGAGGAACAATCAGAACAAAGATTGGCACAGTGGGGCGATTGGTACAATGGCTGGAGAAACTGGGCAAATTGGGGAAATTACTAATAGTTTTCGAGCAATTATCACTCCTGAAATAGCTTAAATGTAGCCACTCTTATTTTTGAATCCTGTGTAAAGGCTAATTTTTGTCTATATACACTTACTCCTGACACACAAAAACCTTACATCTTATTTTTAGCGAGAACTATTATCATAATTCCACGGGTAAAAATGATTGAACTTCTCAGACAATATATAGACAATTGGGGATATAAACCTTCCGAAAAGGGTTCAGTCAAGTTAGTGGTTATTCAACCCACAACTTTTTGTAATTTAGATTGTGACTATTGTTACTTGCCCGATCGCCAGCTAAAATACAAACTATCCCTAGAACTGATAGAACCAATTTTTAGAAATATTTTTGCTAGTGATTTGATTGATTTGCGGGGATTTACGATCGTTTGGCACGCAGGAGAACCGCTAACAGTGCCTATTTCTTTTTATACTGCTGCTATCCAAATCATCGATAAATTAAATCAAGAAATTAATCCTAATCCCTATCAAATCGAGCATTCCTTGCAAACTAACGCCACAATGATCACGCAAGAATGGTGT
Source organism: Microcystis sp. M165S2 (assembly GCF_020245885.1). Taxonomy (NCBI): domain Bacteria; kingdom Bacillati; phylum Cyanobacteriota; class Cyanophyceae; order Chroococcales; family Microcystaceae; genus Microcystis; species Microcystis sp. M165S2. Next base: position 5,127 of record NZ_JADBTZ010000166.1, read on the forward strand.
GATTTTATCAAAGAATACGACCTAAGAATAGGGGTTAGTATCGACGGGCCGGATTTTATCCATGATGCTCATCGTAGAACTCGCACCGGCAAGGGAACTCATGCAAGTACAATGAGAGGTATCAAGTTACTACAAAATAATCAGATTCCCTTTTCTGTTATCGCAGTTTTGAGCGATATATCCTTAGATTATCCCGATGAGATTTTTGATTTTTTCCTCGAAAATAAGATTCGATATGTGGGTTTCAATATCGAGGAAATAGAGGGAACAAATCGTTCATCTTCTCTGCAAAACAACGGGGTTGACGAGCGTTATCGCAACTTTATGCAAAGATTCTATGGAAGGGTTAAAGAAGCTGAAAACCTCCTGCAAGTTCGGGAATTTGATGATCTTTACAGCCTGATCTGTAAGAAGTATAGTTTTCAAGGTCAATTCACCCCTTTTACCATGATTAATATCGCTCATAATGGGGATTTTTCGACTTTTTCTCCAGAACTATTATCCATGAAAAGTGATGTTTATGGCGATTTTATTTTAGGAAATATAACTCAGCACGACCTGCGATCAATTGACCAAACTGACAAGTTTAAAAAACTCGATCGAGATATCCAAGCAGGGGTTAAAATGTGTCAAAAAACCTGCCCTTATTTTTCGCTCTGTGGTGGTGGCGCTCCCGCTAATAAATACTATGAGAATGGCACTTTTCGGAGTACAGAAACAATCTATTGTCGATACACCAAAAAAATTATTGCTGATATTATCTTAGAGGCTCTAGAGAAACAATTAGGAATTGTTTAAATTCTTGGCAATTAAGGTTCTGATGGCTGCTTTGGTATTTTTGAGCAAATCTTCTCCATTTCTTGCTTATTTTCTTCCATATTAGGAACTTCTTTACAGGCATTATCCATTAGCGAATGTAAATAATCCTTACTTTCTGGAATCGGCCAGAAACGAATTTTAGGTGCAGTGGATATGGAGATGAGTTGACGAGGTTGGTCTCGGAAGAAAATACCTCTGATTGGTCGAATATGACCATTATGTTTTGCGATTAATTCTCCACTTAGTGGTTGTGAACTGTCTATTGATTCGAGATCATCTTTCCAAGTCCATAATCGCACCGAACGATCCTCGGAAGCGGTCACCAAAACTTTGTCTTTGGGAAGATAAGCAATTCCTCTTACGGAGCCATCATGATCTTCAAATCTAACTTTTTCCTTACCGTCGAGGCTCCACAGACGAGCCGTTAGATCATCGGAACCTGTTGCCAACAACCATTGATTATCTTTATAGGGTATGTATTGAACAGTGACCACCGCCGCAAAATGGCTAAAATCCTTTTTAGGTTCCAATTGTTTATTAGAAACACATCCGCCATTATCAAGTAAATTCAATAAATAAATTCGTCCATTGGCTGAACCTATAGCTATTTGTTGATTATCGGGGCGAATAGCAATACTCAATACGTCACTATTGATAGATATTCGACAAAGAGGAGTGGTATCATTTTTCAAGAGAGCCGCCACACTCCTAATTTGAATGATACCGTCCCGGGAACCGGTTGCTAACAACGATCCATCTTGACTAAAGGTGAGACTCCAGATAGGTAAATTTGGCTGGTCAGAATTAGGGACAGAAACCTCTGCTTGATCCCGTAGTCTGTGGTTAGTTTGTGATTGGAACCTCCAGAGGCTAAGAATTCCCCCCCGGGAACCCGTGGCCAAAAGGTCTGGCTGGTTATTGTTAGGTTGAAAACTAATGCTGGTTATCGGATCAGTATTTCCATTAGACTTGTTTTGGGAGTAAAATGGTTTATCTGGTTCTTTTTGATCAGATAAATTCCAGAGTTCAATGCCTGTATTGGAGGCAGTGGCTAATAGCTTGCCATCACTGCTCAAGCTCGCTTGATATAGGGAAGTTTTACGATTAACAGCAAATTCTTGGCGTGGGTCTAGTTTCCAGCGACGCACTTCTAGTTCTGAATTGGTAGTTAACCATTGACGATCACCAGATAATTGCAGTCCTTGTATCTCGCGGTCATGGGCTTTAAATTGAAATAATTTCTGACATTCTCTACTAATAATTTTTAGCAGGCCATTTCTATAGCCAATTGCTAGGAGACTATCGGGCATAAATTCAAATTTACTGAAGACAAGTCCTTCCGATGGGCATGATTTCATCTCATTATTTGTCAAGTCGAAATTGACTAGACTGCCATTTTCAAAGCCGATCGCCAAAAGCTGCGTATCGAAATTAAAATCTAGAGCAATTACCGCTTTTCGTACCTGGGGCTGAATAGTCCTAATTTTCGCTAAGTTATTTAAATCAACTATCGCCGTTTCACCACTGTTAAATCCTAAAGCTAGTTTTGGATTGTTCTTATTGTGGCTAAGATCCGCACTCAAAATTATCGATGATGGATTTCCCGATGATTGTCGAGATGGTCGGCTATGTTTTTGGGATGTCACATCTTCTAAAGTAACTCTGGGTTTCGCTGATGCTGATTTTTCCTCTATCTTCCAGAGTAATTTTCTTTTTTCCTGATTGACTGTATCGTATAAAATGATTTGAGATTCCGATACGGTCATCAACCATTTTGAATCTGGACTAAACTTGAGAAGATTGACATTACCTAGATGCTCATAGTAATAAGTTGGTTCTTTTGGGGACGATTCCCAATTTTTCCAAATCAGCACTTTCTTGCCGATCACTAGGGCTATTTTCTGCTCATCAGGACTAAAAATAATGCGATTAATTTGCTTCAATTCTATCTTCTTACCTTGAAAGGTAAAATTAGAAATATTGGCAAGTTCTTTCACTTTCTGTTTTGAGTAGTTTCCCTGTGCATCAGTCTGGCGTTGTAGAATTTGACCATTAATATGAATAGTAGTAACTATATTTTTATCTGGTTGCAAATTAACATCCATGATGTTACTAAACTTACCGTTATCATCTTTGCCTAGATCGTATCGATAAATATCCTGTTTATCTATAGTCTCGAAAGTTTGTTGAAGTGCCAATAAAGGGGATGTCGTCGGATAACTATCAAATCCTTGAGAAGAATTAGTCTTCACAAGTTCGTTTAACTGTTGTCCAGCTTGCCAGGCGCGAAAGAACAAGTTCTCTAAATTCCCATAGCCTGAATTAAAACTTTTTATGACCCTCGCACCATCTATTTCTGCTTTATTCTGCTTGGTTAAACGATCGCTAGTTATCCAAGCCAACCCCGACATGATTGCGCCAATTGTCATTATCAAACCTATTGCACCAACCACATATGATTTTTTTCTCGCCTTCTCTGTCTGATGTTCGGCCTCGTTTTTTGCCTTGATTGCCTCGTCTAAATCTATCTGTAGCTTAACTTTGGCTTCGGCAGCGGCTGCCCTAGCTTCGGCTGCTGCCGCTTCTCTGGAAATTTTATCAATCTTTGCCCTGTACCATTCCTCTCGCGCTTTCGATTGCTCTCGAATCAGTCGTGATAGATAATCATGCAGGAGTTGGTATTGTTTTTCCGATGTTTCTTTATAAACTACGACTAGCTTTGATTGCACAAAAATATCCAAGACTAAAATCAATCGAATATCGTCGTTATCTTCGATAGTTTCCCTAAAATCTGTCAAGGTTTTGAGCGGTCTTTTGTCATCTTCATCAGTTAATAAGTACAACACCAGATCGGCTATCTCTTTATTTTTTTCTCCACAGGCCTTAACCACATCATTAAGGTATTTTTTGATTAAGCTATGTTTAGGGCTATTCTCTCCCTCTGCCAATTTTATATATTCTGCCAAACTGCTGATTTCTTCCTCTTGCAGTTGCGCTCCTACGATCTGTAGCTCGATCGGTCGTACCTGTTCGGTATTTCCCGCTAAATCATCGACTAATTTTTCAATCAAATTATCTTCTAGCTTAAATTGAGAATTACTGGTTAAATCCCTAATTAGCTCTTTAGCTTTCTCCTTAGTAAAATTATGAAGGGGATAACGATTTTTATAGCTCAAGACATCTTGATAATCAGCATCTGTGGTTCTTTCTGATTGCTGATTATCTTGAATATATTTCTCTAGTTCGAGAAGATAGTGCAGGTAATCCTCTCGCAACGAGATAACAATCAAGACATTGCTAATTCCGAAACATTGTTTTAAAAAATCAAAAAATCTCGTCCTCTCTTGAGGATCTTTGCAAATAAAGAAAAAGTCTTCAAATTGATCTAAAATCAACACGGTAAATACTTGATCTTGCTGACCTTTCAGCCACTCGATCATCAATGCTTCTACATCCCTGTCAACGGCTGCATTGATCCCAGTATTTTCTGACTCTGCATGAACTAAAGCATGAATATTAAGCAGTTTTCTTTCTTTTTCTAGCTCCTGCTGAATTTCTTCTCTCCAATCTCTTGTTTTTGATAAACGCAAGAATAAGGGCATTATTTTCAAGCCCTCGAAGATTTCTTGTCTTAATTGGGGAACTAATCCCGCTTCTAGCATGGAAGTTTTACCTACTCCTGATGGACCAAGAACGATCGTCAGCTTTTTCTGATTCCGAGGACTTAGCCTCCTGATAATTTCCTCCACATCTTGCTGACGACCGGAGGCATCGATCGCCCGATCTGGAATTTCTTCTCCTCCCGTGGGACTAACCGGAGGACGTAAACTCGAAGCCCCCACGAAGGCCAGTAGCCCGTTTTGCCCTTTAACTAACAAAATCTCTTGTTTTTTCTGAAAAGCTTCCTCATATTGCCGCTGATGGAAAAAAACCTCTTGTAATTCTTCGAGAATTTCGATATGTAGTGCTGGTTCATAGTGATCGTGGGCTGCCAGCTTATCTCTCGCATCCTCGATCGTCTGCAAGGCGCGCTTGAGAGTCTTAATCGCCAGTTGCCACTTCTCTAGATGTTTTTTTGCCTGGGCCAGAAGCAACAGGTAACGGGCAGTATGCCATCTTTGGATTTCCGGACTTCTTTTTAGTCTTTTCAAGGCCTGTAACGCTAAACTAGCCGCCTTTCTTGCTTCTAGTATCTCCTCCTGTTTTTCTTTAGTTTCCTTGGCCTTTTCCAGGGCAATTTTGGCTTGAAAACTATAATCTTGGGCGAGAGGCAGTGGATTTTGTAACTGACTATCTAGGGCGATCGAGTCGGCAGCCAATTGGGACAATTCTGGCCATTTTTCCAGATTTTGTAACACCCCCCCCAGTTCATTGCGTAATTTAGCAGCGATCTCGGCATCTTTATTGTCGAAGATTTGACAGGCATTGCTGAGATATTTCTCCTCCTCTTGCCAATGTTCTCTGGCTTTTGAGCTTTCTAACAGAGCCAAACGATGGTGACAAAGACTAAGACAATAATCGAGGGTTCCTTCGGCGGTTTTTTCGGCAATTGTCTGACAAATTACTAAACTTTCTTGATATTTTTCGATAGCTTGTTTAACTAGCTCAACGCGCATTTCGATCGGTTGCGGTTTCAAGGAGCGGTCATAACAATCTCCTCCCTGAGCGAAAATATAACTGGCTCTGAGTTTCTGTTCCAATTCAATCTGTCTTCTTTCTAGTTCCTGCCAAGCTGAGGCGATTTCTTGGTAACGGCGACGATAATCAGCCAGTTTTGTACTATTAATAGATGTGTAGGGTAAAAAACCGATCGCCCCATTTTGCAGCACGGCACGAAATAACTCATCCGCTGCTTTATGCAAAAAGTCACTTAACTCTGTGGTTGTCCAGTGAAAGGAAAAAGACTTCCCTCCACTAACAAAATCCGGTGCATTTTGTCGGAGCGAAACCAACACTTCATCCGTTACCCATAACAAGAGAGGGAATTGAAAGCTGTTTTGAAACTGGGTTCTAACTTGATTAAAATTAGAAAAAAGTGTTTCAAGACTTTCAACTTGTTCTAACCCCAAAATAATTAGGGCTGATGGTGTTTTTTCCCGATGCCGCAAGACAGTTTCAATTTCCTCAAAAAGTCTGGTGGCTTGTGGAGAGAGCGTCAGTTCTTCTAGATCGAAGCTGCTATTCTCTTGATGAAATCGATCGAGAATAGATTCTCTTAATTGAGAATAATTACAACGGGCTAAATTCAAAGAAAATTTGCCTATGCCAGTACGAATAGCACGGGTTAAGACTTTTACCGCCCGATCATTGTCAGCCATAATCACATCATCGCTATAGTTACCGACCATGGTTAGGAAAGTGTGGGGTTAGGGAACTGGGAACGAGAGCCTATCTCTATCCTAGTCTAGAAGACTCTTTTTTAAATTGTTCGGTTTCTTTGAGCATGGGATTTACGCCAAACCATCGCCCTTGGTCATCTCTATACTCAAAAACCCACAATTGTCGCAGGAATTCTTGATAATTCTCTACATCGCTGCTAAGTTGTTTCTCTCGATCGACTTTTCGCAACACCTCCCAGTTATTGCTACTGATCCCCACCAGTATATTGTCTCGATACTCGCGGATAACTCTTTCTAAAATGTTGTGTAAGATGGGCAAATCATCCTCCAGCAAACAGCTTTGCAAGACTAACAGCAAGGTACGAACATGACCCCCACTGATTTGACAGAGGCGATTCAATACGGTTTCATCTTGGAAAACTTGGGTGATTAAATCAGGCTCTAGATGTTCCTCTGGCGACACATCGGGAAAAGCTCTCGCCATCACCATCTGTTTGAGTAACTTCAATCCCTGTTCGTGAACAGTCCCTTCTCGTTCTTCCACCAAAATCATCGGTAAAATCGAGGTACTTTTGCCAATGCGCTGTAGAAGTATCGCAGCTTGGGCAGAAAAAAGTAAACTCAGCGGTACAGTATAGACTAAATGACATTTAATTTCAGTCAGCACGCTCCCCCGATTGATAAATATATATTCTGGTTGGGTGCAGTTATAGTTAGGAATTATTTGATTGGCGATTCGTTCTAGGTTATCCACGATCACCACTAAACCTTTTTTCCCTTTTTGTTTTAGTTTTTCGATGGCGGGTTTGAGAATCTCATCATTTAGGGACTCAATTAAAGAGGCGGTTCGAGAGTCGAGAAAGGTACGCAATTGATTACGAGCCTTGGGACTGGTCTTGATTTCTGCCGAAATTTTCGCTAGTTCTACCCCCAAACTTAGATTGACGGAATCGAGTTCTAAGGGGGTGGTTAATAACCCAGCTATTTCTCCCAGTAATCTGCGAAAATAGCCCGGAAATAGACGAATATCTATCTCTTCCAAATTCTCTACTACTTGACGAGCGATCGCTAATAAAATATCGGGAATATCGACGTTATGAGGATCTAAATACTCATCAGACATAAAATAAACCACGTGGAAACCCTCCTCAAGCAGTTCTCCTGTTAGTCGATTTAACTCGGTGGATTTTCCCCCACCAATATGTCCTGTAAAGAATTGATAACTAGAATCATTGCCACTTCTTTGCAAAGTTTTAACATCTTTCTTGATCCTGTCAATAATTTTACCGCCTCTCACACTGGCGAAGTCGGTGTAATATTTCCTATCTTCATCATTCATTTTCAGGGGTTTGAGAGAGTCACAAGCATCGTAGAATCGATCGTAATCTAGCTCTCTGTTTCCGCTCGAAGACGATGGGGCCGCTCGACGGTTAACTAGAAATTTCTCCAGTCCGTCCAAGTTATCGCTCTGATCGTCAAAGTTATCGCTCTGATTTTGATTCATAAATAACGCTTCTACAAAAATGGATTATCCATATCATAGATCGACGCAACTTGATAGGGAACAAATATTTTTATTCTCGACGGAAATTTTATCCCCTAATTGCTAAAACGACTTTTTCTATTGCTTCTTTCATGACCTTCTAAAACAATCTTAACATTAGTTCTCTTGACAAACGCCTCATCATAGGATTAGACCTCCTGCAAAAGTCTTATTCAGCTACTTGATTATAGCCTAAAGCAAGTTCGTAGTTGTAAATGCCAGCGATTAAATTAAATCTCAGACCAAAACGTCGTCTCCGATTCCTGTATCTTGATGATAAAATTCTAA